>DGFF01000076.1:0-1750 GCA_002391545.1 Candidatus Fermentithermobacillaceae bacterium UBA3907
AGATGTGTATAAGAGACAGACCTTGAACCGATGTTTTGCTTGAGTCATGCAGACGCAATTATGGATAATATGGGAGGGTAGGTACTGTGAAACATGAAAAGATAGTAGAATGCGTACCAAATTTCAGCGAAGGCAGAGACGAATCTGTCATTAAGGAAATCCTAAAGGTTATAGAAGAATCAGGCTGCAAGATATTAGATCATTCTATGGACCCTAGCCACAACAGGGCAGTGGTTACCTTCGTCGGGAATCCCGAACAAGTGGCAGAAGGTGCTTTTAATGCCACTAAGCGAGCTAGTCAACTCATAGATATGGAAAAGCACCAGGGGGAACATCCTAGAATAGGAGCTACCGACGTAATCCCCTTTGTACCCATTCACGGCGTAACTATGGAAGAATGTGTGGAACTAGCTAAGGAAGTAGGAAAGCGCATTGGTGAAGAACTCGGTATTCCTGTTTACCTCTACGCGAAAGCCGCAACCAGACCCGACAGGGTGCGATTGCCAGATATAAGGAAAGGAGAGTACGAAGGGCTGAAGGAGGCCATCAAGACAGACCCCAACCGAAAACCCGATTTCGGTCCTAGCGAACTGCATCCAAAGGCAGGAGCCACAGCTGTCGGCGCCAGGCCGCCCCTTATTGCGTTCAACGTAAACCTGAATACAGACGACCTTAAGATAGCCAAAACCATCGCGAGACACATTAGGGAATCCTCAGGCGGACTACCATGTGTGCAAGCGAAAGGAATCATGATTCATGAATTAGGTTTGGCCCAGGTGACAATGAACCTCCTAGATTACAAGACTACGCCTATGCATGTTGTCATGAGCAAGATTGAAGAAGAGGCTGCAGCCAAGGGCGTTGAAATAGTGAATTCAGAAATTATAGGTTTGGTTCCGCTAGATGCCCTTTTAGACGTTTCCTACGCGAGACTCAAACTGAAGGATTTCTCTAGGAACAGAATCCTAGACCTGTTGTTATAGAGCATATACGATTGCTTGTGAACGTGTAATAAAGTACCAAGGTTAGGAAGTCCTACAGTAAAGAATTGGAGTGAGGTAATGTGAATCTTGAAGTTTTCCTGGATGAACTGCGTGCGCCCAAAGGAGCGCCAGGCGGTGGCGCAGCGTCTGCCCTAGCAGGTGCCATAGGTTGCGCCTTGTTTCAAATGGTCTCAGGCATAACCTTGTCTTTGCCCCGTTTTGCGGAAAACAAGGACAAACTGGAAAACATTCATGCTGAATCAGAAAAGTTGTTTCAGCGATTTCTCAAACTTACAGAAGAAGACACTGAAGCGTACAAACAAGTAGAACTAGCGTTGAAAATGCCCAAAAACACCCCCGAGGAAAAAGACGCTCGACGAAGGGCGATGCAAAATGCGTTTCGGTTAGCAACAGAAGTACCAGTACAAGTAATCGAAACAGCCGTGAAATCCATGGCCCTTCTTCCCGATATCCTGACATACGGCAACCCAAACGCCATAACCGACGTATGCGTCGGCTTTTACATGCTAGACACAGCGATCCGCGGAGCAAGCGCTAACGCCAAAATCAACCTTATTTCGATAAAAGACGAAGAATTCAAAGTCGCATGCAACAAAAAACTGGAAGATGCGCAAAACGCAGCGTCTCAATACGCAGATACTCTCAGCCACGCTATGAAAAAAGCAGGCCTCGAATAAAACCCAAAGGAAGGAAGCAAAAGGGACGGGGGTTTCTGCTTCGTCCAGGTGAAGCAGAAACCCCCGTCC
>DGFF01000076.1:1923-10090 GCA_002391545.1 Candidatus Fermentithermobacillaceae bacterium UBA3907
CCCCCGTCCCTTTTGCTCTCTTTTGCTCTTTTTCCTCTTCTCCTTCTTTTCACTTTACGCAGTAGACGCTAAGCATATAGTCTCCTCCTCGTATCCCCCGGCCTAATACATCCAACCCCATGTTGTTTGCTTCTAAGAGATAATTTATTATCTTCGAGTCGAACATTTCTCCAGGCACTATTATAGGCGCCCCAGGCGGGTAAGTTATGAGTGTGTCTGCTGAAATGCGACCATCACTGCTTTCAAGTGGTATTGACTCGGCCGGAGAAAAGAACGCCTCTCTTAAGCCCATGCAAACGTTTGGCCTAGGGCTCTCTCCCAGAGAACAATACTTGTGTAATGGACTATTTGCTCCCATTCTAAACTCTGAAGATAGGTCCTCGAACCCTGAAACCAAAGCATCCATTTCTTCCTGACCATCCGCTCCAGTCCATATCAGAACTACGTAAGAAGGACCTACCATCTCTGGATAAATGGCCTTTTTCGAAATGAGAAACTCAGCAGCTTTTGGGCCTGAAACGCCTAGTTCCCTAAGATCCACAAAAATCCTGCAGGGGTCATGCCGAAGATCATGGGCAGAAGACTCTGACACATCGACTTCTCCCACTGAAATGCCAGGAATCATTTGCAATCTATGGGTAAGCTCTAAAGCCGTATCCACCCCATTCTTAACCCATTGGGCATCGTTTTCCTTCAACACATCGATTGCCTGTTCCAAAGACGCCATAAGCAGATACGAAGGCGACGTGCTCTGAACCGTTCTCAGACATTCTTCAATTGAGGAAACGATTCCAGGAAAGCGCTCCTCGGCCCCTTCTCCTACGTGAAGCAAGCCTGTCTGCGTAAAGGATAACCCAGTTTTGTGGGCTCCATGTACAACTACGTCACCGCCGCACTTTAGGGCAGATTTAGGTAACATTCTATGGAATCCGAAGTGGGTACCGTGGGCCTCGTCAACTATAAGCATGGCCCCTTCGGAATGAGCTGCTTCTGCTAAACCAGTAAGTTCCCTTGCAAATCCGCAATACGTGGGGTTAATTGCAAAAACCGCTCTAACTTCATCTGCCTTAGAATCTTTCGATATAGATTTGATTGCCTGGGTAACCCTTCTCGAATCCAAAGGCAGGTAACCGCCGTACCTTTCTTCATATTCAGGCCATACCCACACAGGTTCGAGACCCGACAAGACTGCTGCAGATATAGCAGACTTGTGGGTGTTCCTAGGCAAAATCACCTTTCCTTCACCCAGACACATCCTAACTGCCATAAATGACGCTTGGATTCCGCAGCTAGCTCCGTTTATCAGCAAGTAGCTGCACAATGAACCGAACGTCTCTTTAGCCCTTTCTTCCACCTGCCTAATACAGCCTTTGGGATAATGAAGATTATCTAGTCCTGGGCATTCTGTCACATCTAAAACCCTGGCTTGGTCAAGAACCTCCCAAGCCCACCTCAGTTGGGGATCTAAACCAGACACGTGGGGAAAAGTGCCCCGCCCTTTGTGACCAGGCATGTGCATCCTTATGGGTTTGCTTGACGCATAATCGCTCAAAGCCTTAAGTAAGGGACGTCGTTCATCCATCTTCTCACCTACCTTCTGGGGATGTTGAAACGTAATTACTTTACGTCAGGTTCATTCAAGTACAGGGAGCAACAATTTAGATGGGGTTTGAGACCCGTATCTCACTGTCTGTGTGGCTTTTTCCATTTCGGGATTCTGGTATATAGGTTCTGTCATGTTTGGGTTCCTATCAAACTTGGGGAAATTTGAGCTACCTATGACCAAACGCAATTTATGACCTGGTCCAAAGGTATGGGCACATCCCTTCATATCTATTTGAAACAGATACGTTTGATAAGGTTCTAAGAATTCTGGGGCACAAAAACCCTTCCGATACCTGGCCCTTGTAATGCCATCTGCCACGTATCTAGAAACGCCCTGAGGATCAACATCAAACAGTGCAGCAGTAAAATCAGTATCCGGAGCGCTAGACGATGCATGAAGATTGACTCTTGGATTACCTAATATCCTAAGGGGCTTCTCCAAGGATTCGCTATCGTAGACTAAAACATCGCCTCTCGAATGGATATGTGAAACACAAGGCCCCGGCTCCAATCCTGCTTCAGGAAATGCCCAAACCGCTCCTCCTTCTGTAGGGGTAGGATTCCAGGGATCGTACGTATAGCGATCATAACCGCCTGACGCTTCAATCTCATCTAAGTCTTTACATAAACGCCCTTTAGACAAATAAGCGGTAAGGGTAGAGCCCGGTCCAGGCCAAAACTGCTCTTCTTCCCAGTGGGGTTCATACCCAGTATAAAAGACCTTCACTGAAGCCATTGAGGTCAAATCCCCTGAGCCTTTCATCCAATAATCTAACCATTCTGCGCTTTCCTGAACAAATCTGGACGATAAACTAACTTCACCATTCCTCCCTTTATCACACCCGTGCCAAATGTCCCCTGTAATCTTCTCATTTCCAACTATGCCATTATGGCTCCAAGGTCCTAGAATCAATCTTTGGGGTACGCCAGACTTTGCCATCACCTGGTAGGGTCCTAACGTTGCATCAAGGAGAAAATCGTACCACCCCCCAAAATGAATTCCTGGGACCTTACATTCCCTCACGTAATGTTCAAGATCGTTCTCTCTCCAAAAACTAGATGTTGGCCCCTCTTCCAACATATCTGTCCAAGGGGCATTTAATTCCGGAGGTACCGCATGTATAAGAGGGACTTTTTCATACATGCTAGGGTGGAATTCATTTAAGGAGGCGTCAGATTCCATGCCCCAAGGCAGGGAAATCACCCAGGGCAACGCATGATGCAACCGCAACACACCTGTGTCATAAAGTAATGTGTTGGCAGAAACAGGCACAGTAACCCATATAGCAGCTTTGGTTTGCTCCGGAAATTCAACAGCGATGGCAATAGAAGCCGCAGACAAATATGATATGCCTAGAATGGCCAGGTGCCCGTTGCACCAGGGTTGACTCAAAATCCATTGGGCAGTTTCGATGGCATCAGAAGGTTCTTGCTTTAGAAAGCCAAATTGTCCTGATGAATCTCCACTGCCCCGCACATCCTGTATCACCGTCCCGTAACCAAATCTAGACATAATCCTGCCCAAAACCGCAAGCTGGGAACGCCCGTAAACTGTTCGAACTATTATCACAGGATAAGAAGCAGAGTCTGGTAAAGTTACGCTTGTAGCCAGATTTGCACCATCTCTTACTTCGACCATTGCTTCTTTCATTTCCACTCAACTGCATCTCCTTACAAGTCAACACACCTGATTCATTCCTTTTTAACCAATCCTCCTACCATGCTAAGGATATCCAGGGGAATTGGAATAGGAAAAACGATAGTTGAATTCTGTTCAGATGCGATCTCAGACAACGTGTGCAAAAAACGTAGCTGCACAGATACTGGAGCCTTGGCCATAACAGTAGCCGCCTGAGCTAGTTTTTCCGAAGCTTGAAGTTCGCCTTCGGCAGCTATAATCTGTGCGCGACGATCTCTTTCCGCCTCAGCCTGCCTTGCCATGGCCCGCTTCATACTGTCTGGAAGCTCGATGGATTTCATCTCTACCATGGAGATTCTTATTCCCCATCGATCAGTAGCTTCGTCTAGAAGGGTCTTGAGAATCTCATTCAGCTCAGACCTCTTGCTCAAAAGTTCATCTAATTCGTGTTGCCCCAGTATCGATCTGAGGGTGGTTTGACCCAATAGACTTGTTGTTCCTACGTAATCTGCAACTTGAGTTACAGCTAGCTGAGGATCGAACACGTTGAAGTACACCACGGCATCTACAACCACAGGCACATTATCCTTTGTAATTACTTCTTGTTTCGGAACATCGATGGTGAAAGTCCGTATGTCCACTATTCTGACCTCATCGATGCCAAAAGGCGCTATCACTACGAGCCCAGGCTCTAAAACACCTCTCAACTTACCGAGCCTGAAAGCCACACCCCTTGTATACTCACGAATTATTCGATACGAACTAGCCATAATCACAATCAATATCAACGAGCATACTGCGCCTACAGTAGGGAGCCAGATAGATAATATGAAAACAAGAACCCCCATTGCACCATAGATTCCAGCTACCCAGGAATCCTTTTCTTTAATTGCAAGAACAAGAGTAATTATCCACATAACAGCTGCAACTATGATAGGAACAGATATAAGAGCCCTCATCCAATCCACTTTATCCACCTCCCCTCAGACCCTAACTGGCTTACCTCAGTTCATCACGAAGCGTGGGAAGTACCTGTCTTACGTCCATAAATTCCGAGTATCACGAGTACAATCCCCAACCCGATTATGGTTATTATTGGCCAATAAGAGGTTTTTGAATCTACAGCCGCTGTGACCGTGGTTTCCGCTTTATACTTGTCCTTATTCTTCCCAATGAACGTAAAAGTGTATGTGATAGGTTGGTCGTCTTCGGTTTGGCACATCTCTTCGGTTAAAAGCAAGAGGTCAGGAGCCTCGCTCGATGACTTAAGGACAAAGGGTTCAGGCATTCCACCATTGCGAGAAACCACTACGCTCACGAAATTGGCGCTATTTACATTCACTGTTTCCCCATCAACTACGAGTCTGAATGCTCGATATCCATCTTCGGTTTGTCCTTCTGGTACTAACTCGCCCACGATAGGCAAAGGCGGGTAAATCCCATCAAGTTCTTCCTCATCTCTGTAAATGATATACGCGGCTCTCTTCGCCCAGGCATCAAAGAATTGATCTGCCCTATATTCCCTTCGCACTGTATCATCATCGGGAGCAGCAGGATCGTTCACAATTACGTACTCAACTCCGTCTTTCCAAGTAAAGCCTCTTACAAGAACCAAATGACCATCTGTTGACGAAATAGGGACACCCTCCACAGGTGGAATATCTCCTGCCACGCTAGGATCCTTGTATTTCACGCTTACTACCACCGGCCTATCTTGGGCTATTTGTTGCTTAACCTCGTACCACGGATCCCCACCTTCTTCTGGCACGATATAATCTACGTAAGCACTTAGGCCATAACTTGCTGCCGCCGCTACGTTAAAAGACCAGTTTCCAAATATATCTGCTTCGTGATCGCAAACATCCCATGCTATTTCCTCAGGTGATACATCAAAGCCGTAGTAGCTCAAAACCATAGCCACTGAGGTGGGACTGCAAATGCGATTAGCAATCTTGTAGTCTCGTACCATCTGAGAATAACAAGGTACATCCAGATCCTTTTCAAAATTACTCAAATCAGGCGCATCGTCAGGATAAACTTTGCAGATTTCTTGCCCTGGTAAAGTGTTTTTCAGGGTACAAGAAACCATCCTGACCTTGGGTGACGTGCCTTCACCTTCTCTAGGGTTATCCGCGCTATGGAATATAAAACGATACTGAAAAGCATCTGCCGTTTCCCCACTCTGACCTTTTACAATAAGTTCATCTATGGAAATCTTAGCTGAAGGGTCATCGGTTTCATCATCTTTTCCCGACCCAGGCAGCATAGTTCTGTTATTGACCAAAAAAGATGACGTGCTCCATCTGCCCCAAGATAGCCAATCTGTCCACTCGCCCAAAACGCGCACCCTTCCCTGAATTTCTATGTAAGAAGATCTGGGAGTATCTGCGTTCCATGACAGTACCATGTATTCAAAGGGCACTGTTTCCACTACAGATGATGTATAAGAACCTGATGAAGCGCCCTCTTTCAGTACGATCGCGCCATTACCGCTATCTGTAATTTCCGTTCCTTCGGTTTCACCCTCTTGAAAATCTTCGACGGTAGTAAAGATATAAAGATTGTCCTGAACAACGCCTGCTTGAGCTAGGGCAACAGAAGTCGACAAACCTAGAGTAAGCACCTGTAGTAACAAAGATGCAAGTACCGCCAACCCTACAACAATTTCTCCTTTCTTTCTCACTCAAAACACCCTTTCTGCGGAAATTCAGTGCTCATAAAAGCTAATCCATTTTAGACCCTTAGCCCTCCTCGAAACTGTCAGCGCCACCTCCTTTTTCTGGGATCGCAGTCTCCAAAAACAAAACTAACTTCTCCATAGTTTCTTCACTGATTGCATGCTCCATGGAGCATGCATCCCTTTCTGCAACCTCCTCAGATACTCCTAAGACTTCCGTTAGAAACATGCGCAACACCTTGTGTCTCCTCCGAACTTCTAGAGCATAGGTGTGTCCTTCAGGCGTCAAAAAAACTCTGCCATAGCGTTCCTGAGTGACGAATCCTTTTTCTTTAAGGACGTTCAAAGCTGCAGTTACGCTTGGCTTAGCTATGTCTAGCATGTCAGCAATATCTGTGACCCTTACCGAATGGTCTTTAGGATCTTGTTCTGAAAGCACTAAAATAGCTTCTAGATAATCCTCAATAGATGATGAGAGTTCGAAGCCCATGACGTTTTCCATCCTTATTCCTTTTATTAACGGTTACTATCTGAATCCTACCAATTAACTTCTAGCCAACGTAAGTTTTATCCTTTTTATAGCTTGTGTTTGCAAGAACTGCGTAGTATATAATAATGTTAGTCCTGACTAACAACATGCATTTTTTAACAAGAATTGATCTAAAATAAGGTTTTAACGCGCCAGTTACAGAGAGAGAGGATTCCAACGTGCAACAAGTAGAACCAGATGAACAAGGGGTTGCTTCGATAAGGTATTTGGCCGATGAAATAACAGTGGCTCTTGTTGGGCAGCCTAACGTCGGAAAAAGCGTAATCATGAACCTCCTTACAGGCGTTGGTGTAATGGTCTCTAATTATCCAGGAACCACAGTCGAAGTTACTGAGGGATACTTCAAATCTCCTGCAGGGAATATACGCATTATTGACACCCCTGGCATTTACAGTTTGCACTCTGATACAGATGAGCAGAAAGTAACCCAGCGCATCCTCCTTGAAGAAGATATTGATTTGATCGTAAACGTCTTGGACGCTAGAAATCTTTCGCGAAATCTCTACCTAACTTTGCAGCTCCTAGAACTTGATATCCCCATGATCGTGATATTGAATCAAATGGACATGGCTGAAGAGTTGGGGATGGAAATTGACATTGATCTACTTTCAGATATCCTGGGGGTTCCAGTTATACCTATGGTTGCATCCAAGGGTTTGGGAATATCCGAATTGGAGGAAATGCTGTCGTCTGTAGCGGCATTGACTGTAGAAAGGAAGTATAGTGACACAAGTGCCTCTATCCTACCTCATGCCCCTAAGGAGGAAATACTAACTTTCTCACAACCGGTTGAAGAAGTTTTATCTATACTCCAGGAACGGATAGAGGAGACCATCCCCGAAGAAGAGGGAAAGCATAGGCTTCATCCGCCTCGGGCTCTAGCCATTCACCTTATGGAACACGATACACTAGACGAAGACATATTTCATACCTACCCAGAGCTGGCCGAAGTCGTGGAGAATTTTCAAGAAGATCTGGCAAACGGACTCACGCCATGCGAAAACTGTTTCAGGGGCTGCGCCTTTTGTCCCGCTCGCCTAGAGTCCCATCCACCTTTGGCCACATGCATTGAAAGGACTGAAAAGGCACGGCAAATTGCGCTCAAAGTGGTAACGTACAAAGAAGTTGAGGGTACTTCTCGAAGGGCTAGAATTGAGAAGTTTTTGGATACACCTTCCACAGGCATACCTGCTCTATTAGTGATAATGATTGCCTCATTCAAAATCATTTTCGTTGTTTTGGATTTTGCTGAGGCATTTATCCCATGGGCGCTTGGCCCACTTATAGATGTTATAATATCGTTTGCAAATACACTCCCAGAAGGAAGTTTGCCTCAAATACTGATTTCGGCTATACCTGAGGGAATATTGCTTCCTTTCGA
Source organism: Candidatus Fermentithermobacillaceae bacterium UBA3907 (assembly GCA_002391545.1). Taxonomy (GTDB): domain Bacteria; phylum Bacillota; class Sulfobacillia; order Fermentithermobacillales; family Fermentithermobacillaceae; genus UBA3907. The sequence goes on from DGFF01000076.1 coordinate 9,776, forward strand.
GGTGGTAATGCCAACCATGATATCTATATACTTGATTATGGCAATTCTTGAAGACTCAGGACTCATGCCGAGAATAGCAGTAATGATGGATAGAATCATGTCTATATTAAAATTGCCCGGGCAGGCTATAATACCTATCGTCCTAGGGTTCGGCTGCCGAGCTCCTGGGGTTTTGGCTACTAGAATCTTACCTGACAGATCTTCGCGTTTGGTTGTCACTTTCCTTTTGGCCATCCCCATACCTTGCGCCGCTACCCTTGGGATCGTAACCGGCGTAGCAAACTCTTTCGGCGCCAATCTTGCAATAATCTACGG
>DGFF01000095.1:0-4398 GCA_002391545.1 Candidatus Fermentithermobacillaceae bacterium UBA3907
ACTTCACCTTCAGATCTTTTTGATGAATTTGAGAAACAGTACCAAGAACTGATCAAAAAAAGCCAGGGCGTATACGCTGAAGCAGGTGTAAAAACATGCGTGTTAGACGCAGAGCTTGCAGGAATCCTTGCCCACGAAGCCATAGGTCATACTGTAGAAGCAGATATGGTATTAGGAGGCTCTGTTGCCGCAAACAAAGTTGAAAAGACAGTAGCCAGTCCCCTTGTAACCCTGGTTGACTTTGCCAACAGTTTCAACGGTAACCTGTGCCCTGTCCCTGTCTTCATAGATGACGAAGGCACAAAAGCGCAAGACGCAGTCATAATCGAAAAAGGCATTTTAAGAAACTACCTGCACAACAAAGAGAGCGCCGCAAATTTCGGCGTTTTACCAATGGGAAATGCCCGAGCGTTTGAATTCTCTGATGAACCCCTTATACGCATGAGAAACACCGCCATACTGCCTGGTGAAGACAAACTAGAAGACATGATAGCATCCATTGAAGACGGCTACTATTTAATCAAACCAGGTAACGGCCAGGCCGACTCAACCAGTGAATTCATGTTCGCAGTAAATCTCGGGTATGAAATCAAAAACGGAAAAATCGGCAAGGCTATAAGGGACACCACCATATCAGGTATAGCCTTCGATGTTCTTAAAACTGTAACCATGGTGTCTGATAACATGCACTGGACCAGCAGCGGAATGTGCGGTAAGAAACAGCCTATACCTGTAGGAATGGGTGGGCCGGCCATCAAATGCAAGATCAATATAGGAGGCAGGTAAACATGGCAGATCCCAGAAAAATCGCAAAGAACGGTTTGAACTCCCTGCTCAAGGCAGGCGCAGATAAAGCACAATGCAGGGTTACATTCACTGATAAGCATGAGATGAACTTTGAATTGGGTGAGATAACCCTTCTAAGAACCACCTTTGATACTGATGTCAACCTAGTGGGCATAAAAGACTCGAGAAAAGGCTCTATGTCCATAAACAAGTCCGACGACGCATCTATGGAACGGGCTGCTCAAGAGGCTCTAGCCATAGCAGCGGCTTCAGCTCCAGACGACGCTTACGACATCGCCGAGTATCAGGAGCCCCAGGAGTTCTCAACTGGGAAAGACTCTCCAGACCTGGATAAGATGCACTTACGAGTAAAGGAGTTTATGGATCAAGTAGGAGCTAAATACCCTCAAATAAGTATTATGCAATCTTACGTTGACTTTACCCGTGAGAAAGAATACTTTGTAAACTCAAACGGCGTAGATTTCGTTACGCACAAGGGAGTGTATCACTGCGTAATAATGTTCTCATCCAGGGAGGGAGACAAGGTTTCCTCGTTCAATTACGTGGCGTATTCCCTTAGAGACCTAGAGAAACAATTATTGGATTGTGGATCTATAGACACCCTACTACGACAATCGGTAGAGCAGATCCACGCTCGTCCCCTTGAAGGTAAATTTGTAGGTGACGTTATCATTACGCCACAATCCATAAACGATGTGCTTTACTTCATCGCAAGCTCAATTTCTGACGGTGCCATCATAGGAGAGACGAGCATTTACAGAGATAAGCTGGGCCAACAAATTGCAAGTCCCACATTCACGTTACACTCGCGTCCGGTCTCAGAAGAGATATGCGATGGGTATTTTGTAACCAGAGATGGTTACGCAGCTCAAAACAGCACTATCATCGACCAAGGTGTTCTCAAAACTTTCCTTCTAAGCTTGTACGGTTCGAAGAAAACTGGGCTAAAGAGGGCAATAAATGATGGTGGCGCTTTCGTCATCGATCCTGGTGACGAGTCAATCAAAGACATAATAAAGTCTGTGGACAAAGGAGTGCTTCTTTACAGATTTTCAGGCGGGACCCCAAGTGACAGTGGCGATTTCTCAGGGGTGGCCAAGAACAGTTACCTGATAGAAAACGGGGAGATAAAGTACCCAATAACCGAGGCCATGATAGCGGGTAACATGGCCGAACTCCTGATGAACGTGACAAATGTATCTCGCGAACAAGAAGATTTTGGGTACACCATTTTGCCTTATGTTAAGGCGTCTGGCATAACAGTATCTGGCAAGTAAATTCCTCGATGTGACCTGATAGTCGTATAGGTGAACATTGGGTGGCGTTAGGTGTTACATTAGATACTACATCAAAGAACTGGTGGGATATTTAAAGTGAAAATACTTCTTCACGGATGCAACGGAAAAATGGGCCAGGTGATAACTGGATTAGTGTCGGATCTGAAAGGATCTGAAGATTTGGAAATCGTATGTGGGGTCGATTCGGAACCTTCAAAGATTCAAAATGACTATCCTGCATATGCTCGCATATGGGATATACCTGATGGATTTCTGGAGGATGCGAGACCTGATGTTATTGTAGATTTTTCCCATCACACTTCAATTAGGGAATTACTGGATTTCGCGTTATCTCGACGCATACCTATAGTAGTAGGTACCACTGGCTTCACTGCCGAAGAAATATCCGCCATCGTTGATGCTTCACACAATATCCCTGTACTCATGTCAGCCAACATGTCTTTAGGTATAAATCTGCTAATCTCTTTGGTTACTCAGGCATCGGCAGTACTCAAAGACTCCTTTGATATAGAAATCGTGGAGAAGCATCACAACCAAAAGGCAGATTCGCCAAGTGGTACTGCCCTTATGATTGCAGATGCTATCAACGAAACCTATGGCAATAAGCTGGAGTACGTGTACGGAAGAAGTCCAGAGACTGGTAAAAGAAACCAATATGAACTGGGAATTCACTCGGTGCGCGGAGGATCAATTGTAGGGGAGCATGACGTTATTTTTGCAGGACAAGGAGAGGTTATACAGGTCAGTCACACTGTTCTTTCTAGGGATGTTTTCGGTTACGGAGCGATATCTGCCGCCCGGTTCATTATTGAAAGGGAGCCGGGATTGTACGATATGCAGGATGTTGTAAAGTTTGGCCTTTCATAAAAACATATAGGATATGCAGGCAAGGGAGAATGTTAGCTGCTGGTGATTTCAGGTTCGTTAAGCGCCGTAAAGGAGTTGATCACATGCACCCTTTTGAAAGACTGGGAGTTTTCTACCTTGGTCGACCGTATGATTTAGAGTCCAAGACCCCTGGAGAAGGGCTGGTACTTTACGATTCTAAGGATCTGGTAACACACGGCGTTTGTGTGGGGATGACTGGAAGCGGAAAGACCGGCTTATGCATTACTTTGTTGGAGGAAGCCGCTATAGACGGCATTCCGTCCATAGTTATCGACCCAAAAGGAGATATGGGAAATCTCCTTCTCACATTCCCCGATCTGAGGCCTGAAGACTTTCGCCCGTGGATAAATGAGGATGATGCAAGGAGGAAAAACCTTTCACCTGATGAATACGCCGCTGATCAGGCACGCCTCTGGCGAGAGGGCCTAGCGGCGTGGGGGCAAGACGGAGACCGTATAAGGCGCCTTAAGGAATCAGCCGAATTCGTGATATACACTCCAGGAAGCACTGCAGGAGTTCCTGTGTCCATAGTGAAGTCTTTCTCCGCGCCTCCAAGATCAATAATAGAAGACACTGAACTGCTCACCGAACACGTAAGCGGTACGGCCAACAGTTTGCTCGCCCTTCTAGGTATTACTGCAGACCCGATCAAAAGTCGTGAACACATACTCATATCCAACATATTGTACGAGGCATGGAGTCGGGGTATAGATCTCGATCTGCCAACGCTTATTCAGCAAATTACCTCTCCACCATTTAGTCAAATCGGCGTGGTTAGCCTTGAGTCTTTCTTCCCTGCAGAAGAACGTTTTGAACTGGCAATTCAATTCAATAACCTTCTGGCTGCACCTGGTTTTGCAGCCTGGATGCAGGGCGAGCCCTTAGATATAGATAACATTTTGTATACACCTTCAGGGAAGCCTAAAGTATCCATCTTCTCCATAGCACATTTAAACGACGCAGAAAGGATGTTTTTTGTAAGCCTAATCCTTAATCAGGTATTGAATTGGACTCGTGTCCAATCAGGAACTACCAGCCTCCGGGCAATTTTGTACATGGACGAAATTGCTGGATATTTCCCGCCTGTGGCACAACCTCCTTCTAAAGCGCCCCTACTTACTCTTCTCAAACAAGCCCGGGCGTTTGGTCTAGGGGTGCTTCTCACAACTCAAAATCCAGTTGACCTGGATTACAAGGGACTATCCAATGCCGGTACATGGTTTATAGGTAGACTCCAGACAGAACGTGATAAGATGCGCGTGTTAGACGGTTTGCAGGGTGCCTTATTATCTCAGAATGTACAGTTTGACAGGCGGCAAATGGAACAGATACTTTCCGGTCTCGGGCAAAGGATTTTCCTCATGAACAACGTGCATGAGGAAAAACCAACAATATTCGAAACTCG
>DGFF01000095.1:4627-6054 GCA_002391545.1 Candidatus Fermentithermobacillaceae bacterium UBA3907
GCTGCAACTGCAGGTGCGTTTGTGGGCACTTTGCCTGAACGACCCCAATTCGACGTGCAAGTTCCATACGCTCAGACTGCTAAGATCCCGTCTAAGGATGCTGGCGTTCCAGTGTTGCCTCCAGATATAAAGCAGTATTTCGTCCCGCTCAAGCGAGTAGGTTCCGTTGACCAGTTTATATACGAACCTATGATATTGGGGAAAGCACGAGTAGGGTTTAGAGACACGAAAACCAAAACAGATTACACTGAAGAATATTTGCTATTTGCTCCGCTGGACTACGAAAATCCGAGAGTTGACTGGGAATCGGCTGAGGATATTGGCATCGAGTTGACTGATCTGGAGTCGTCTCCAGTTCCAGGTGTACCTTTCGCTCAGCTTCCTCCTTGGGCATCAATATCTAAGAACTACACAGCTTGGTCTAGAGATCTGGCTGACTGGATTTACAGAACGCAGCAGTTGGAGATCTTAATGAGTCCTACATTGAAGGTATTTTCTCAGCCAGGCGAATCGGAACGTGACTTCCGCATCCGACTGGAACAGGATTTTCGTGAGAAGCGAGACCGAGCAGTTGAAGATCTAAGAAAGAAATATGCAACTAAGATTCAATCTGCCCAGGCAAAAGTTGACCGAGCAGAGGATGCCCTCACAAGAGAAATGCTCCAAGCCAAGCAACAACAAAAGCAAACGGCCATATCAGCCGGGGCCACGTTGCTCTCTTCGTTCATAGGCAATAAGAAACTATCTGCATCTACTCTGGATAGAGCCACTACCACAGCAAGAGGCGCTTCCCGATATGCCAAGGAAAAGAGCGATGTGGAACTTAGTGAGCAAAAGCTTGCCAGGTACGTAGAAGAACTTGAAGCCCTGGAGATGGAGTTAATCGAAGAAACGCAAAAACTGGCGGAACAACTTGACCCAATGAATGAAATTCTTGAGGTGCACGTTATCAGACCGTTTAAGAAAGACATATTTGTGGATTCTGTGGCGTTAGTATGGGTGCCAGTGGAAAGAATGTGATCTTGAGTAATCTTTATATACATCGTATATATGCTTGTTATTGTGCTTTTGGGGAATTCCGTGAATCCCGGAAATTGCGGGGTTTGCGGAATTTCCGGGATTGGCAGGATTTGCGGGGTTTCCGGGATTTCGGGGGTTTGCAGGATCCCTGCGAGATTCCCACATCTATTGTCTTGTAATTTCTGTAGAATATAGTTTTTGCGATGAAAGTACGCACAGGTGGCTTGATTCGCAAGATAATGCTATCTGGCCTAGCCAGAAACATTTATCACGGGTTTGTGAAATATGGCATGTCGTTGATGGTACACAATGTATGATTGATATAGAATATGCGATTCACTTGTGTTCAGGCATTTAGACAGTCAATTTCGCTTCGATCGCGTGTATCGTTTGCGCGTATCTCTTAC
>DGFF01000102.1 GCA_002391545.1 Candidatus Fermentithermobacillaceae bacterium UBA3907
CTATGGCCGGTGTGGCGACACATCCCGAGAAGTTGGTCCAGAATCTCGCCTCGAGTAAGATCTCTGTCGAATCCTACTTTTACAGAGGCGCAAAACTGGCATTGTACTGGACACCCTACCTGTGTAGACAAACAAGCAGTAGTCCCGTACTTGTATTGGAGGAGAACAGATTCGGCGCACGCAGACTCATTTATACCCCACAAGTATCGCTTCGCTTGCCCACGCTTTTCTTCGTATACCTCCAGCATGCTAAGTTTCACTAAATCAACATTTTCAGCAAGGTAAGATCTGAGTTCCTTGGGAAGGTTAGTCATTTCATCGTAAGAAGAAGCAAATTTCTTGAAAATCCAGTCTTTTATTTGCTCAACCCTATAAGGTTCGTAGCCTATACCAGATAACATGGTTTTCATTTCTTCCAGGGACAAATCTAAAATAAAGGGTTTTTCAATCACTCAAATATCACATCCTAACGTGGTAACCGTCCTTTAGCGATGAAAAAACCGTCAGTTTCATGGATATGTGGCAGGAGGTAAACGTAAGCATCGCTACCTTCTGGATATCGGCGGTCTAGACGGAGACCCTCTGGTAGTAGAGGTGTCTCAACTATAATTCGCTGATCCTCCACGAAACCACACCAGACGCCTTGATTCTCCTCTGATGTCAAAGTGCACGTGCTATATACCAAAACGCCCCCTGGTTTCAGAAAGCCCACCGCTGTCTGAAGTATTTGCTGTTGGAGTCTAGCCAACCTTTTTACATCCGACTCCTGCCTGCTCCACTTTATGTCCGGGTTTTTGCTGATTGTACCCAACCCAGAACATGGAGCATCTACCAAGATCTTATCATAAAAAACAGGTAGCCCTTTTTCGCGAAAAGCAACCTTTACCTGTTGTGGATCAGTAGCGTCTAATACTACAGTGCACACGTTGTTAAGTCCAAGGCGCTTACTCGTTTCATCAATCATGTTTATTCTTTCTGCAGATATATCCGATGCAACCACCATTCCACTAGGATGCATTAGTTCGGCGAGATGGACCGATTTCCCTCCAGGCGCCGCGCACACATCCCAAACTAAATCATCAGGTTGCGGATCTAAAACCAACGAAACTGCCATTGCGCCCTCGTCCTGGACTGTAAATAGGCCCTGGTCATACCCGGGAAAATCCTCTACTGCTCGTCCTTTCTTTACCTTAATAGAGATCGGGAGTTTTCCAAGTTCAACAAGATATCCGTTGCGTTGGAACATCCTAATCAGTCGATCCCTATCTGTTTTGGTTGTATTTACGCGCAGGGTAATAGGTGGAGGAACGTTCTGATATTTAAGCAATGAAAACCCATCTCTAAAGCCAAAATAGTCAAAATAGCGTGTAACTATCCAATCGGGGAACGAGTACCTCAGTCCTGCATACTCGAGAGGGTCCTCATCTATAGACGGCAGTTCAATGTGTCCCATACTTCTACTGATAGTTCGGAGTACAGCATTTACAAATGACCTCTCGCCTTTGTTTTTCATGCACCGAACAACCGAATCTACCGCTGCGTACGGAGGAATGCCCATAAAGACTAGCTGATAAACCCCAAGCCTGAGAGCGTTCAGCACTCTCGAAGAAAGTTTCGAAATTGGTCTATCAGAAAAATGAGAAATATAGTAATCCAACAAGCGTTTCCATCGGTTTACACCGGCTACCAACTCTTTTACAAGCGCTCTGTTTCGTTGGTCTACTGAGTCGGCATATGTCAAAACGCTAGGAGAAAAACGATGGCCATCTAAAATCTCTAGTGCAATTCTCCTAGCGTCTTTAGGCAAACTTAGTCACGCCTTCCGGCCAGCATGAAAAGTCGCAAGAATTGAGCCAGAGCCATGGCGGTAGCTGCCACATACGTAAGTGCAGCTGCATTTAACATATTCCCTGCTGCCACCGACTCATCTCCCTGCACAAAGCCAAGGCCTTCCAACATGTTAAGCGCTCGTTTTGATGCATCAAACTCAACAGGTAACGTTATCACTTGAAAAAGCACGGCACCTAAGAAGAATAGGAGTCCAATGTTTATGAGAACGCCTGACTGGAATATGAGGCCGATTAAAAACAAAGGAAATGCAGCTTGAGATACTAATTGGACTATAGGTACGAGTCCATTCCTTACAACAAGGGGGGTATACCCTACTGCATGCTGTACGGCATGACCTACTTCATGGGCTGCAATGCTTAGCGCTGCCACAGAAGTGCTGTCATAGACCCCAGATGACAACCTCAAAGTCTTATCTCTAGGATCGTAATGATCCGTAAGTTCTCCCGGCACTTTTTCGATTTTTACGTCGCCCAGGCCAGACTCGCTAAGGAGTGCGGCAGCAACTTTGTAGCCAGGCACATCTGCACTCGCAGAAACCTTGGAGTACTTCGTATACGCCGAATTTACTTTGACCTGAGCCCAAATGGCAAAAATGAAAGCAGGTAAAACAAAAATGAAATAACCTAAATCCACATTTATCCCTCCTTATAGTCACTTTTGGAGAATATCTGCATCCACTAATATCCTCTATAACCTAAAGAACATGATCCTATAACTGACCAAACTTATTTGGTCCCTTTTGCCGACCGGCTAGGAACGCCTTTGCGCTCATTCGATTCTTTCCTGCAGGCTGTACCTGAGTCACGGCCAACACTCCGTCACCGCAGCAAACTAAGACTTTAGAATCGCAAGTCCCTACTATTGTACCAGGAATGCAATTATCGAAATCTCCTTGGAAATTTGAGTCAACCAACTCTGTTTCCCATATCTTAATACGCTCATCCCCAAAACTGGTAACTGCACCTGGCGCAGGTGAAAGAGCTCTCACTAAATTATGAATCTCCTGAGCTGACCGCGTCCAATCAATTATCTCTTCTCCTGGCTTCAAATGGAAAGCCACAGTTTTTGCCTTTTCGTCTTGGGGCGTACGTGAAGAATTGCCGCTGTATATAGAGGCAATCGCCTCTAGCAGCGCCTGTGCTCCTAAAACAGAAAGCCGTTTCTCAAGACTGCCTAGGGTCTCGTTAGGCCCGATAGTAAGCGATTTCTGAAGACATATATCTCCTGCGTCCACGTTAGGGTCCATGTACATTATGGAAACTCCGCTCTCTGTTTCACCTGCCATTATCTGTCTCTGAATAGGATTGCCGCCCCGGTACTTAGGCAGTAAAGATGGATGAACATTCAAACATCCATATTTGGGTATATCAAGGACTTCTTCAGGTAATTTCTGCCCGAAAGCTGCTACAACGATAAAGTCTGGTTCAACTTCACGTATAGTGGAAATAACTTCCGGTGGCCAACTGCCGTCGGGAGTCAAGACCTGAATGCCCAGTTCTGTCGCTCTCTCCTTAACAGGGGTAGCCTTCAACACCTTCTTCCTGCCATAGGGTCGGTCAGGTTGAGTTATCACAAGCGGCACCTTGATTCCAGCTTCAATAAGGGCTTCCAGAGATGGCAATGAAAATTCAGGACTACCCATGAACACACAAGTAAGATCCATTTGTTCTAGTTCTTCCTCGAGTTCTTCGGGAACAATCTCCGCTATAGTTATGGCTCTATCTACAAACATAATCCCATCAAGATGATCTATTTCGTGGCACAAAGCTCTCGCCAAAATGCCTTCTCCCTCAACCCATGTGGTCCTGCCGTCCCTATCCAACGCCTTAACTAACACTCGTACAGGTCTTTCCACCTCACCTATAAATCCGGGCCAGCTAAGGCATCCTTCCCAGTCAACTTCCGTTTCCTCAGATTCATATACAATTTCCGGATTTACCAGGAAGTAGGGTCCCTCTCCAACATCTATCACCACCAAACGCTTGGGAATGCCAATTTGTGGCGCCGCCAAACCGATCCCCGAAGCTTTATGCATGCTATCGAGCATATCATCAAGGGTCTTTTTTACGCTTTTACTTACCCTAGGTACAGGTTTGGCTTTTTTCCTAAGCACTGGATCATCAAAAGTACGTATTTCAAGTTGAGCCAAAAAGATCACCTTACCATAAAAATATCCCTACGTATAAACACTTATCGCATCTCATTATACAGCATGATAGGGCTTTTGAAAAACTGCGGGGCACACAATTAAGACAAACTGAAAGGTTCTTCCAAATCAACATATACTCTAACTTGCCCGTCTTTTATGGTACTCAAAGATTCTTTTAGCACTTCCCGTGCTAAAATTTGATCACTAGACTTGATCATGATATGCCATCTGTATTGGCCTCTTACCTTGGCTTTTGGAGCAGGACTAGGACCTAGCACTGAGATCCCACCTGAATAGGACTTGATTGCCGCGGCTAGCGACTCAGATGCTGCAATCACCTTTTCCTGGGACTTTCCTGAAACAGTAACTTTCATAACGTATCCAAAAGGCGGATACCTAAGGGCTTTCCTGTTTTCCGTCTCCACAGCGTAAAAATGCTCAGGATCTAAAACCCCTTGTA
>DGFF01000065.1:0-1507 GCA_002391545.1 Candidatus Fermentithermobacillaceae bacterium UBA3907
ACCGTTTCGGCTTGATCATTCATGTTGTGTCCTACAGCTATCTTGGAGCCTCCGACTTCTTGGCTTAGGTCGAAAAGAAATTGGTACCGGGCTATTCTCCCGGCTTCCTCAACTCCTACTCCCAGTTCTTGGGCCAAATCGAAAACTTGTGCGTGACCGATAGTCACAGGTACATTTCTGGACCTGCAAAAATCTGCGACGATCTCCGCATCTTTATCAGCTTGCTCGCCTCGCATGTGATGATGAAGATGCCCTACGTGAATGGTGAAATCCAATTCACGAGAAAGACAAAGAAGGCTATCGAGCAAACACATAGAGTCGGGGCCCCCCGACACAGCACATATTACAAGATCCCCGGCGTGGATCATGTCATGCTTTTTTATCGTTTGCCTAACTTTATTTATAACTTCAGTTACCAAATCTGAAGTCGTCTGAATCACCCCTCTGCCAACTTCTCATTAAGATCGTCGGTATTCTAACCCTACAAGATTGAAAACGGGAAAGGTAAACGCAATACCCTTTCCAGGTTCCCTAAGTTTCCCGGCTTCTACAATCGCGTTCAAGATGTTTTCTACTTCAAATTCTCTGCATAGAATCAGAATGATCTCTTTAGATGACTCTACATGCAGGTGGTGAAACATCTTTTGAACCTCTTCTTGCCCCGTTCCTCTACCGAACAATATGGTAGCACCAGCAGCGCCAGACTGTTTGGCCTTGTCCACCACAACATCAGCCTTGCCGCGTTCAACTACGGCAACTATCGCATGTATCTCATTCATATCACCAATCTCCTCTCCTTGACTATGCGAACCTTCTCATGTTTATCAAATCCTGCTTAATATTCCCAACACAAGGACAGTTACCATAGTACCCAAAGAAGTCAGCCCAACAAGCCCGAATCCATGTAGGAGCGGGTCCGCTCCTCCCACTGAATATGCAAGCCCAATAGCAATTGCCATATTGATCGGTATGTTAACTGGCCCTGTAGTCGCGCTAGCTGCGTCGAACGCTATGCCCACAAACTCCTCAGGAGCAAATAGTATAAGTACAGTCGTTATAATTAAAATCGGTATTATCATGTTCCGCGATGGAATATTGTTCAATATTTTCAAAAGACCCAGAGCCATGCCACTTCCTACACCTATAGCCACAGTATGAATCAGGATCTTCTGCCTAATGGCGCCAATAGATATCTCTTCCACTTCAGCCGCAAGGGCTTGTAAACCTGGTTCTACAAGCGTAGATGCATATCCTATCACAAAAGCGATTATGATAATAAAGACCTTGTTATCTAGTAAAACCAGGTTTCTCCCTACTTCTTCTCCCATGGGAATGAGACTCAAGGAGATGCCTTCTAGAAAAAAGAATAACCCCAGTATGACAAAGGCCAATCCGACGCCAAAAGAACGAACATTTGGGATAGACCTTTTTAAGATCAGCACTTGACATACTATGAGCATCAACATAAGTGGTAGAACGTTTCTGGCAGCCTCCCACAGGCTCTGCA
>DGFF01000065.1:1775-3795 GCA_002391545.1 Candidatus Fermentithermobacillaceae bacterium UBA3907
CCTACCAGGCCTCGTTCCCTTATGATTTTGGCCGCTCTCACTGCCGCAGCCCCTTCAGGGCATATGAGCATGCCTTCTCTTTTAGACACTTCTTTCCACGTTTCAAGGATCTCCTCATCGGTAACCGATACTGCAGTGCCTCCAGACGATCTCACCGCATCTAAAATCAAAAAATCCCCTAATGCCGAAGGGACTCTAATTCCCGCCGCGATAGTGCTTGCCCCTTCAAAAAACTCCGCCCTGTCCTTCCCCTCTAAGAAGGCTCGCACAATAGGAGAACAGCCTTCGGCCTGGCAAACTACCATCTTGGGAAGATCCCCTTCAATCAATCCGGCCTCTTTGAGTTCTAGAAAGCCTTTCCACATACCTATTAGCCCTACTCCGCCACCGGTAGGATAAATTATGGCTGCAGGAAGCTTCCCCTTAAAATCTTGGAAAATCTCTAGGCCCATGGTCTTCTTGCCTTCGATCCTATACGGTTCTTTGAGAGTAGCTACTTGAAACCACCCTCGTTCCGCGACCAATTTGCTTACAAACTTGCCGGCATCAGAAATGAGCCCTTCAACCAAATACGTGTCTGCACCGTACGCTAGGCATTCTGCCTGAGTAACTAAAGGGGCATCCTGAGGCATGGCTACTACCATCCGCAGTTTGGACCTGGCTGCATAGGCAGCCCAGGCCGCTCCAGCGTTACCTGCAGTAGGCATGGCGAGGACTTTGGCTCCAAGCTCTTTAGCTTTAGAAACACCTACCGCTGCGCCCCTCGCTTTGAAAGTACCTGTAGGGTTCAACCCTTCATCTTTTATGTATAGATTGTTGAGCCCATACATCTTGCCTATCTCACACATTTTAAGCACTGGAGTCCCGCCTTCTCCTAAGGTAACGGCGTTCTCAACCGAGTTCACAGGCAAAAGTTCCCAATATCGCCACAAACCTTTGGGACGCTGTGTCCAAAGGGCCGGATCGAACTCCTTTTTGAAAGAATCCAAATCGTACTTGGCAAGAAGGGGTCCTCCGCAAACGCAAGTATTTTGAAGCACTGTAGGATCGTACGTTGCGTGACATTGGGGACATTCTAATTCCCGAAAATACGTGACAGGCGGTGCGGCTTTGCAAACCTCAAATAATCTGGCTATGTCATTCATAAAGGATATCTCCTTTCTCGATGTTCTGATTAATCAATCGCATTTTCTATATACCCTACAAAACCTTTGATGCTGTTTTCGAGAAAATATGTTTCCCTAATACCTATGTCCTCAGGTAAAGTACAGAAATCTCCTAATAGAGGGTCTTCTTGCAGAAGTCTTTCTAATATGTGATTTAGAAACACATCTCCGTAAGGACAGAACTCGGCCCGAGAACCAGACGCTTTCAAAAACTCTTCCCATATCACATCTTTCCATAAGCCTAACTGCTTTAACTCGCTAACCAAAAGACTTCTATCGCGTGTGTATCCAAAGTGCCCGTAACATATAAGGTCAGGCTCCAATTGCATCAAGGTCTTGAGCGAATCTATGTATATGTCGTAGAAGAACCGATGAGGAGTAGCAGGTCTTAGGTATACGCTTTCAATCCGATTTTCGCTTCCTGTCAAATCAGATGTGCCTACCGTCTCTCCCAGATAAATACCAGCCGCTTCACCCAAGAACAAGACTGTTTCATCTCCTAAATGCACAAGGTACGATTGATGGTGGGAAGCATGCCCAGGGGTAGGGATAATTTCCACTTCGCCAGGAAAATGTTGAGATTCCCAGACCCCTTTCAAACTTAAGTTCGCACCATCCTCTAAGATCACACTTGCAGGTACTGGTTTTATGGACCCGTATGCGTAAGCTAGATCGCCTAAGGTGTCGATACTTCCTTTCCAGAGACTACTGGGATCGACCAAGTGAGGTCGGCCTCTGGGGTGGACTAAAACCTTTGCGTCAGGGAAAGCTTCTATAAGTTCGCCCAGCCCTCCAGAGTGATCTATGTGAACGTGAGTTAAAAGGACAAATAACTCTTTCCCTCTTTCGTATTC
>DGFF01000057.1:0-4650 GCA_002391545.1 Candidatus Fermentithermobacillaceae bacterium UBA3907
GTAAAAGGGGAAATAATACGTCCTATTATTTATATACCTAGAGATGAAATTGAAGAATATTGCCGAATAAAAGGACTTCCGGTAATAACAGATATATATAATTTTGATTTAGCGTACACAAGAAATTTAGTAAGGCACAAAATTATTCCTGAAATGAAAGAGTTATTCAATCCATCTATCGTTGAGGTGCTATCCCAAACTGCAGAAGTTTTGCGGTGGGATGCAGAGTATTTAGAGCATGTAGCGGATTGCGCTTTTAAGCGCATTTCATTCAAAGAGGGCAGAATGACTTTTGTAGACGAGGGAGATTTGGCAAACCTACCAAAAGCTATAAGTTCGAGGGTTTTGGAATCTGCGTGGCGAGAATGTGCTGAACAAACTGAGAATTTGCATATTCGGCATGTGATCCGGCTTTTGGACGAAAACGAAAGCACGTTGACTTTAACTGGGGGAGTGATAGCCCACAAACACGATGGGTATATAGGTTTTTACCCGCCTCCTCCTGAAGATCTAGACGTGCCTATTCAGGTTCCTGGGATCACGGTTATTCCTGAATTGGGGATTTCAGTCAAAACCCGAGTGTTCGATAAGCCTGATGGGTTCATCCAAGAAGACGGAAGAATTGCCGATCATGCCGTGGAAGGAGCTAATTCTTTTAATTCTGCATTTACAGTGGAATTAAAAGCGTTGGCAGACTACAATATATGTGGTGACGTAATAAGAGTTAGAACTAGAAAGCCTGGCGACAGGTTTAAGCCCCTAGGGATGGATGGTAAGGAGAAGAAGCTTCAAGATTTTTTGGTCTCTGCGGGCATTTCGCGATACTACAGGAATTTCATTCCCATATTTGTATCGGGCGAAAAGATTGTTTGGGTAGGTGGATTTAGGTTAGACGAGGAGTTTAAGGTTACAGAAGATACCTTGAAAATACTTGAGATAACCATTGAGCCATTATTGCGGCAAAGGCAGAATTGTGCTAACATTTAACGAGTTAACCTATGATAAGCAGAAACAAAAAACATCTCTACTTTGAAAACTAAGGTTAGTTTTTCCCATGCAGATGGTGTTTAAAAGGAAAGGGGGATTTGCTTGAACAACAAAATATGGAAGAGCCTTCTTATATATTTGTTGCTTATGTTCGTAGCGATTTCTGTGGCTGATCTTTTTGCCCCCAAAGAGGAATATGTTGATCTAGATTTCAACCAGTTTCTTTCGTATATAGAAGCTAGGAAGATAGCTACTGCTGAAATTACAGATCAGAAATCCGAGATTTGCAGTGTTACAGGAACCCTAAAAGATGGAACCAAGTTTAACTCCGTCATTCCAGTAGACACTGAGCTATATCAAAGGTTGGTAGAATCAGGGGCAGTTGTAGAGCTTAAACTGCCTCAGGAGCCATCTTGGTGGATAACCCTAATTGCGAACTTGATTCCTGCTCTTTTGATGGTGGGATTGTTCGTTTTCATGATGCAGCAAACTCAGGGCGGCGGAAAGCAGGTAATGCAGTTTGGCAAGTCGAGAGCCAGACTCCAATCTGACGTGCATAAGCGAGTTACATTTGATGATGTGGCTGGGTGCGAAGAGGCTAAAGAAGAACTTGCAGAAATTGTCGACTTCCTAAAGCATCCTAAGAAATACCTGGAACTAGGTGCAAGGATTCCCAAGGGGGTTTTGCTATTTGGGGCACCGGGCACAGGTAAGACTTACATCGCAAGGGCGGTTGCAGGCGAAGCGGGAGTTCCGTTTCTATCTATCAGCGGATCAGATTTTGTGGAAATGTTTGTGGGAGTTGGCGCCGCAAGGGTAAGAGATCTTTTTAGCGAAGCCAAAAAGCAGGCGCCTGCCATTGTATTTATAGATGAGATCGATGCAGTTGGTCGCATGCGAGGAGCAGGGATGGGTGGCGGCCACGATGAGCGAGAGCAAACTCTGAACCAACTTCTAGTAGAGATGGATGGTTTCAGCGTTAACGAAGGAATCATAGTCATGGCTGCGACCAATAGGCCAGACGTGCTAGATCCTGCGTTGTTAAGGCCTGGAAGATTCGACCGTCAAATAGTGCTTGACAAGCCAGATCTTAATGCGCGAATTGAAATCCTAAAAGTTCATACCCGTGGTAAGCCCCTGGCCAAAGAGGTAGACCTAGAGGTTTTGGCTCGGGCTACACCTGGATTCACTCCTGCAGATCTTGAAAACGTCGTTAACGAGGCTGCTCTTCTGACTGCGCGAAATCAGAAAAGGCGCATCGGTATGCAGGAACTAGAGGAAGCGGTGCACAGAGTAGTTGCAGGACCTCGAAAGAAGTCTAGGCTCATAAGCGAGCATGAAAAGAAAGTTATCGCATATCATGAGTCTGGGCATGCTCTGGTGGCGCTGATGCTGCCAAACACCGATCCTGTTCATGAAGTATCAATAATTCCGCGTGGTGCGGCTCTTGGGTACACCCTACAGCTGCCTATGGAAGATAAGTATCTTATCACAAAATCAGAAATTTTGGACAAAGTTACATCAGTGCTTGCTGGTAGAGCGGCCGAGGAGATAATCTTTAACGAGGTTTCAAGTGGCGCCGCAAATGATTTAGAGGTAGCTACGCATTTGGTGCGCCGTATGATAATGGAGTTTGGAATGAGCGATACATTAGGGCCCCTTACATTTGGTAGAAAAGAAGGTCAGGTGTTTCTCGGTCGTGACCTGGCCCGAGAGAGAGATTTCTCTGAAGAAGTGGCTGCAGAGATTGACCGCGAAGAGAGAAATATAATTAACCAATGCTACGAACGTGCAAAGACCATATTGGTAGAAAACAAGGACAAGTTGGTTTTGGTAGCCGAAACTCTTATTGAGAAAGAAACCTTAAAGGGTAAAGAGTTTGAAAGGCTTGTTTTTGGCGAATCGCTTGAGGAAGAAGAGAGTGTCACAGAGCAGGTAACTAAAGAAGAAGTAGAGACAGTAAAAGATGCGTCTGAGAAGGCGCGCTTAAGGGAACCGAAAACAGCTCCTAGCAGGCCTGCTACTGTTCCTGAAGTGCGGTGACTAGTAGTATATAGATGTGTAAGTCGGAGATGTTAGGAATTAAGCCGCTCTCTTACGGGCGGCTTCTTATTTGAAAACGGTGGGCATGTTATCGATTTAAAAGGAGTTTTCCTTTTTTACGAAGAATGACGATAGATTAGACACAGGTTTGGGGTGGGATTTACAAATTGCAGTCAAAACGGCCTTACGCAGGGTTTGCAAAAATCTACGATGATGTTATGTCAGATGTTCCCTATGACGAATGGTTGGATTACGTGATGGCCATCTGGGAATATCATTCTTTCTCCCCTGAAACTGTGTTGGATCTGGCATGCGGTACTGGCAATATGTCAATTAGACTTGCTAGAAAAGGATACAAGGTAACCGGGGTAGATTCCTCACCGCAAATGCTAGAGGTTGCTAAGGAAAAGGCGGAACGAGAAGGGTTATCCATCTCGTTTATAAACCAAGATATGAGAACCCTTAAGATAGAGGAGCAATTTGACTCTGTAATTTGTTTGTTTGATAGTTTAAATTATCTTTTAGAGCCGTCAGATGTAAAGTCTTGTTTTAGATCTGTGTTTGACGTCTTGAAACCTGGCGGATACTTCATATTTGACATGAATACTTACCTCAGGTTATCTACAGTAGGAAAGGAAACCCTCATTTTTGACGGATCGTGTTATTTTGCAGTTTGGCAAGATTATTGGGATAAAAGGAATAAGTGGTGGCAAGTTAACCTGACAGGGTTCACCAAAGAAGGTGAATGTTGGCACAGATTTGACGAAATCCACCGGGAACGGGCTTTCCCTCTTGAAGACATTGCTATGTGGTTGGAAGAATCGGGTTTTACAATACGAGGCGTTTATGACTCCACTGCTATGATGCCTGCTTCACCTGTTACTATGAGAGCATATTTTGCTTGCTACAAACCTGAAGTCGAGGCACAAAAATGTAGATGAACTAAGCCAGGTGGTGTGTGGACATTGGATGATTTTGAAAGTATGGTCGTTGCCCCGGGGGTAGTTTTTAGATACCTATCAGAACCAAAATGGAAGAATCTTTCTGTAAGAGTGTTTTGCAAAATACCAGTTATAGAAAGTAAAATTACATCTCTTGCCCTTGTACCCAGATTGGCTATGAGGGGAACTTACCAGCTACCATCTATTAGAGACATTGCACAGTTTCTCGAGACCATGTACGGAAGTTGCCTGGGAGCTAACTCTTCAAAGGTAGGGCCCATCCAGGTGGTCAATTTCAAACTGGAAATACCGTCACCTATATACTTGAGCACTATGAAATCTGGTGAACCTCTCGGATCCATTGTGGGAAAAGCATGGTCATTTTTGTGGGATGTGGTGAATCGACCATACCTAGAAGACGATGCTTACCCGGAGAAAGTGTTTTCAGTTGATAAAGAAGAGCACAGACAAGATATATTGGGCCTAATCAACAACCCTTCTTCTTACGCCTTGGTCCGCTTGATTGAAGAGATTTCACAGGGGGATCCACGGGGGCTTCCTCCTTGGGGCTCTTTAGATGACCTCAACTACATAGATTCTCGTTCTACTTGGGCAGCATGGAAAGAAGCCCTTTCTATGTGCCCCATCAGTATCTACGCTGTAGGAGAAGGGGCAGACC
>DGFF01000057.1:4949-14708 GCA_002391545.1 Candidatus Fermentithermobacillaceae bacterium UBA3907
GTGAGAACCTAGAGCCGCTTTCATTGCCAGAAGAGGGAATTCGTGTAGAAGAGGGGTTCCCTGGACAGCAAACTGTTCTTTGCATGGCTTTTCACACAGGAGTAACACAAAGCGATGCCGAGTTTCCTACGTTTTTGTTCTTAGACGGGCTTTTAGGTGGGTTTCCCCATTCAAAGTTATTCAGTGTGGTAAGGGAAGAATACGGCTTGGCATATTTTGCCGATACTGTGATAGATACGTGGCGTGGCTTTACCATTGCGATCACAGGCATCTCTGACGGAGAGAAAGATAGGGTAGAGGATCTAGTTGTTGAGCAGTTTGATGCGATTAGAAAAGGTCGAATCTCAGACGAAGAAATGGAAAATACTAGGGCAGGTTTAAGAAGGAGACTAATGGCAGAAGCAGATTACCAGGGATCCATTGTGAATCGGCGTCTTAATCACGAAATTTTGGGCGGCGCTCAGACAGGCGAGGAAGTTGCTGAGCGCATCTTAGAAGTAACCAGGCAGGATGTAGTCGACCTGGCAAATGAAACTGAGCTTAAATGTGTTTACGTTCTCAGAGCGGAAGGGGCTAACTGATTATGCATAAACTCCCGACTCTCACCGATGATTTTCTCAAAGAGGAGATTTATTGTGCAGATATATGCGGTGTTAATGTGTTCTTTCTGCCAAAGCCTAAATTTCGGAGACGGTATGCAGAACTTTGCGTAAATTACGGCTCTAATGACAACGTTTTTGTTCCACGCGGAAGGGCTGAGCCTGTTGAGGTCCCGGCGGGTGTTGCCCACTTTTTGGAGCACAAGATGTTTGAAAAACCTTGGGGCGATGCGTTTTCTGCATTCAGCTCTATTGGGGCTTCTGCAAATGCGTACACGAGCAACAATTACACTTCCTATCACTTCGTTACACTGGACAATTACGATAAAGGTCTGGCATTGCTCATGGAAGTGGTATTTTCCCCCTATTTCACCGAAGAATCTGTGGAGAGGGAAAAAAGGATAATTGCCCAAGAGATTGGAATGTACGAGGACCAGCCAAATTGGCGCCTCCTTAGAGAAACTTTGGCCAGGCTCTATCCTGAACACCCTGTTGGTCTCGATATCTCAGGTACTTACGAATCGATCCAACAAATCCATAAGGATACACTATATTTGTGCCATGAGAATTTCTATTCGCCTGCTAACTGTGTTTTGTTTATGGCAGGAGATTTTGATCCAGATCAAGCCCTGAATTTGGCGGCGGAAATTATAGGAAGCTACGTTAAGGATCCTGGTAATTCTCCCTGCCGCATAAGGCCGCACGGAACAGGGCGTGTGGGCGAGGGTGCTGAGATTATGATGTCAGTGCCAACTCCCCTTCTTCAGATAGGCTGGAAAGACAGAAGACTTTTCGATGGTCGAAAGATAGTTATTAGGGAACTTGCATGCGCGTTCCTTCTGGACATTATGTTTGGAAAAACCTCTGAGTTTTTTGAGGAAGTGTATGACCAAGGTCTCACAGACGACCTCATCTTTTCGTATGAAGCTTGGCCTGACTATGGGTTCACAATTGTGTCAGCCGAGACTGAAAAACCAGAGATTCTGAAGGAAATGATTTTTGAGCAAGTTGAAAGGATAAGGACCCGAGGATTAGACGAACAAGACTTTGAAAGGAAGAAAAATGCCGCTTTGGGCCGATTCATAACGATGTTTAGATCTTTCGAAGTTATAAGTCAAAGTCAAATACGTCTTCTTGGTCTAGGTGAGAATATTTTTTCTTACAGGTCTATACTAGAGGACCTAGACATTTCAGATGTGTACGCCAGTTTTGATTCCTTGGATCCAGATATGAGCGTAAGTGTTATCATTGCTAATGAAGGCGTCTCCATGGATGAAACGTAAATCTGTGTTGCATAGTTGCTGATATTGGGTAATGTTGGGGAAGGAGTTAACCAAATGTCTGTAGTTTTGAGTGGGAAGAATATGACGGTGTCGGAAATCGTTAGAGTGGCAAAACATTGGGAGCAGGTTACAATATCAGACGAAGCCAGGTCGAAAATTGAACTGTCCCATAGGCTAATGTGTAAGGCTGTTGAGAATGGAGAAAGAGTATATGGAATAAATACAGGGTTTGGGAAATTTGCTGACGTTCCTATCTCCTTGGAGAATCTTGCTGAGCTGCAACGAAATTTGGTGAGGAGTCATTCTGCTGGTGTAGGCCCTTCATTTTCTCAAGAGGAAGTTAGGGCGGCTATGCTTCTTAGGGCAAACGCTCTGGCGCGCGGGATGTCAGGTGTAAGGCCCCAAGTGGTCGAGACCATCGTAGAGATGCTTAACAAAGGTGTGACGCCTTTTGTGCCCGAGAAAGGTTCAGTAGGAGCCAGCGGGGACCTAGCCCCTCTTGCCCACATCGCTCTGGTTATCATTGGCGAAGGCGAGGCTTTCTATAAAGATGAGTTAATGCCAGGGAAACAGGCTATGGATGAAGCTGGCATCAAGCCCTGTAAACTTGAAGCCAAGGAAGGCTTGGCCCTTACCAACGGAGTGCAGATGACAAACGGAGTATTGGCACTAACAGTAGATACTGGACGCACATTAGCTAAAGCCGCCGATATAATCGCATCTTTAACAGGGCAGGTCCTGCAAGTTATAGAAGATGCGTACGACGACGGAATCCTAGTTCTCCGTTCTCAAGATGGGGCCAGGGAGGTAGGCCGCAATTTGAGGGCTTTGCTACAAGGTTCTCATCTTTCTACAGTATCAGGTGAAGTTCGGGTCCAAGACCCATACGTTTTAAGATGTATACCTCAGGTTCACGGCGCAGTTCGCCAAGGATTGAATCATGTTACAAACGTGGTTGAAATAGAAAGCGGTTCGGCTACTGATAATCCGTTAGTCCTTGAAGACGGTAGGATTTTGTCAGGTGGAAACTTCCACGGACAGCCTCTTGCAGTAGCAGCCGACTATTTGGGCATATGTCTTTGTTCTTTAGGGAACATATCTGAAAGAAGAACGGCACGAATGATGGATACTCAGAAAAGCGGATTGCCTGCGTTTTTGACTGGAGAAGGCGGACTGAACTCAGGGCTTATGCTTTTGCAGTATACGGCGGCATCCTTGGTGTCAGAGAACAAAGTGCTCGCCCATCCATCTAGCGTTGATACTGTACCTACTTCTGCAGATCAAGAGGATCATGTGAGCATGTCGACTACTGCGGCCAGAAAAGCCAGAGACATAGCTAAAAATGTTTCGTATGTGTTGGCTGCAGAATACTTAAGCGCTTGTCAGGCCGTAGAGTTTATAGATAAAAATGGTTTGTCCCCCGCTGCACATGCCGCTTACTCTCTTTTGAGGGAGCACATACCCGCTCTTTACGAGGATAGACCTTTGAGTCAGGATTTGGAACATGCCAGATGGCTAATAATATCAGGGGAATTGGAGAAAGCGGTAACTCAGAAGGTTGGCAATTTGGAGTAGATGTTGTGTAAAATGTGAAAGAGGGAAGGTTAATGACAAAAGCAGGAAAACCGGCTGTTGATTTGGTCGTTAAGAATATCGGGCAGCTTCTTACCATGTCGCCAGGGGAAGGTCCCAAAAGGGGCCTGCAAGCTCAGGATGTTGGGGTACTAGAAGATGCGTTCTTAGGTTCAAATCAGGGCGTAGTTGTAGCGTTAGGACCCCAGTCTTTCATGGAAGAACAAATAGATATTATGCCAGGAGCAAAAGTTATAGATGCCAAAGGAAAAGTTGTGGCTCCTGGGTTTGTAGATGCACACACCCATCTAGTTTTTGGCGGATGGCGTTACGAAGAATATGCTCTCAGGTGCAAGGGAGCGTCATATCTAGAGATCGCTGAAAAAGGTGGCGGAATTATGAGCACTGTACGAGCCACCAGGGAAGCATCTCGGGAAGAACTCATCGAAAGGTCCTTAGGTTTTATGGACGAGATGTTGAGAAATGGAACTACCTCGTGCGAAACAAAAAGCGGATATGGCTTGGACCTTGAAAATGAGCTGAAGCAGCTTGAGGTTATAAGAGAATGCTCCGTTATTCACCCTGTAGATTTGGTGCCAACTTTTCTTGGCGCCCATGCAATTCCTCCCAAGTTTCAAGACCGTAGGCAAGATTACGTTGAAGAGGTAATCTCTATGATGGATGCAGTTAGGGAGGGAAACCTGGCTCGGTTTGTAGATGTGTTTTGCGATGTGGGAAACTTTACTATAGATGAAAGTAGATATATTCTTGAACAAGGGAAACGACGTGGGTTCGGGGTAAAGATTCACGCCGATGAATTAGAGAGTACAGGAGCTACTGAACTAGGTTGCGATTTAGGGGCTGTTTCTTGCGACCACTTGATAAAGGTTTCAAACCAAGGAATTAAGAAACTTGCCTCGTCGAACACAATAGCAGTGTTGCTTCCGGCGACTTCTTGTTACCTTGGTGAATTTCCTGGGGCACCTGGTCGGAAAATGCTAGACGAAGGAGTGTGCGTAGCGCTGGGCACAGATTTCAATCCCGGTACATCTACGGCTATGTCCATGCCTCTTTGTATGACCTTGGCATGTTCTGTACTCAGATTTTCACCTGAAGAGGCGTTTGTGGCTTCTACGTGGAACGCCGCATGGGCGTCTGGCCTTGGCGGTCAGGTGGGCGGATTCGATAAGGGCTATCTAATGGATGCTGTAATATTTGATGCAGGAGATTACAAGGAAATCCCCTACAGGTTTGGCATTAACCTTGTAGATACGGTGATAAAAAGAGGCAAGTTAGTAGTCTCAAATACTCGGGGGTTGAATTTAGTGTAAATAATGCAGTCTTGAGTGGTGTGTTGAGTTAAAAGTATAATTGCAGGTGGTGAGAGGGGCTTGAGCCTGGATCGCAATGAGCGTTTTGAAGAGCCTAGAGAAGGGGATTTGGAGAAAGCATTTCGTCCCGCATTCCATGAGTATGAAGAATGGAGAAAGCTGCAAGAAAGTCCGGAAGCAGAGATAAAGGCCCTTGAAACCAAGAAGGCCGAGGAGCCTAAGGAAGAGGAAAAGAAAAGAGGATGCGGATGGCTCGATTTTTTGTTTCTGATTATCGGGTTTATTGTAGCGCTGTTGTTAGGACGAGGGTGTCAAGGTTAACGGAAGTTTGGCAGTTAGTAGGTGGGCTCAACGTCGCTAGTGTGACGTAATGCCTAGTTTGTGAAGAAGAAGAAAAGGGGGATGTTTGTTGAAGTCAGACATTGAAATTGCTCAAGAGGCAAACATGTTGCCAATAATTGAAATCACGAGGGGTCTTGGGATTCCCGATGATTACGTGGAACATTATGGTAAGTACAAAGCGAAGATCAGTTTAGATTTGCTAGACGAGTTTAAAGATCGTCCACAAGGTAAGTACATAGTGGTTACAGCTATAACACCTACACCGTTGGGAGAAGGCAAGACCACCACGGCCATAGGTGTTGGGCAAGCCATGGGTAGGCTTGGCAAAAAAGTGATAAATACGTTGAGGCAGCCATCTCTGGGACCTGTTTTCGGAATCAAAGGGGGAGCAGCAGGAGGGGGTTACGCCCAATGTGTTCCAATGGAAGATTTTAATCTTCACTTTACTGGGGATACCCACGCAGTCTCTACGGCTCACAACTTGCTCAGCGCATTTTTAGATGCAAGCCTTTTGCACAAAAACCCGCTTAATATAGACCCACTCACCATCACTTGGCCAAGGGTAGTAGACATTTCCGACAGGGCTCTAAGGAAAATCGTGACTGGTTTGGGAGGATCACAAAACGGGATTCCTAGGGAAACAGGATATGACATTGCCGTCGCATCTGAGGTTATGGCTATTCTGGCTCTTACAACAGGCTTGCACGATCTTCGACAAAGGCTAGGCCGTATAGTGGTAGGCTACACCCGTGATGATAAACCTGTTACAGCAGAAGATCTGAGATGTGCAGGTGCAATGACCATTCTCATGAAAGATGCTATCAAGCCAAATATCATACAGACTTTGGAGAATACGCCTGTGTTTGTGCATGCAGGTCCTTTTGCGAACATAGCCCATGGTAACTCGTCTATTTTAGCTGACATGATAGCTACAAGGTTAGCGGATTACACGATTACAGAGGCAGGTTTCGGAGCGGACATCGGGGCAGAGAAAATGTTTAATATTAAATGTCGCTACAGCGGCATGAAAGTGGACGCTGCAGTATTGGTTACTACTATAAGAGCTCTTAAGATGCACGGTGGAGTCCTCAAAGTTGTTCCAGGGAAACCTCTGGATGAGGAAACTTTGGCCAAAGAGAACATGGAAGCTTTGGACAAGGGTTGCGAGAACATGGATAAGCAGATCGAAAACGTGCTCATGCATGGAGTACCGTGTATCGTAGCTCTAAATCACTTCCCTACAGATACTGACAGGGAAGTTCAATTCGTTTTGGATAGGGCGAAGAAGATGGGAGCTTCTGCCGCAGTTGTTTCTGACGTGTGGGCAAGAGGTGGAGAAGGTGGCATAGATCTTGCTCAGGCTATTATAGATGTTACCGAAAAAGAGCCTACGAATTTCCATTTCCTATATCCTCTAGATGCTCCAATCAAAGAGAAAATAGAGACTATTGCGACCAAGGTGTATGGAGCCGACGGCGTAGATTACCTGCCCTTGGCTAATAGGCAGATCCGACGCTACAACAAGTTAGGTTACGACAAACTGCCCATATGCATGGCAAAAACTCACCTGTCTTTGTCGCATGATCCTAATCTAAAAGGGCGTCCTAGGAACTTCAGGGTAACAGTGAGAGAAGTGAGGGCATCTATTGGTGCAGGATTCTTGTATCCTCTTCTTGGTGAGATGACAACCATGCCAGGGCTTCCTTCGGATCCTGCAGGAGCCCACATGGATATAGACGAAAACGGGAACATTGTAGGTTTGTTCTAGTAGATAGTGGAACAGGTTTGGCTTTAGGTTTAGGCTACGCCTTCTAGGATTTTTGAGGGCGTAGCCTAATAGGCAAAATTGTGACGAGGGGAAGGATTTTTGTGCCTGGAATTACCGATGTCTCCGGCATTAGGCTGGGGCATAGCAGCGATGGCCAAAAGGTTACAGGGTTCACAGTAGTCCTTTGCGAAAAAGGGGCAACGGGTAGCGCTATAGTTGCCGGAGGCGCGCCTGGCACCCGAGAGACAGATCTGATGAGACCTTCTTTTACCGTGAATCAAGTTCACGGCGTTTTTTTGACTGGTGGTTCCGCATTTGGCCTCAATGCTGCTTCAGGCGTGGTTAGATATCTTGAGGAAAAGGGGGTCGGTCTTGATACAGGCGTTGCTAAGGTTCCTATTGTAGCAGGAGCGGTTATATTTGATTTGGATATAGGTGATCCTTCAGGTCGCCCTACTCCCGATATGGCTTACATAGCGTGCGTGAACTCGGAAGATGATTGTGCGCCCAGTTCAGGGAATGTAGGGGCCGGTATTGGAGCGACTGTAGGCAAACTTATGGGGCCAGAATACAGGATGAAATCTGGCTTGGGGGACGTGTCTTTGAGCTTGCCACAAGGAATTACAGTAGGATGCGTTATGGTAGTTAACGCCCTGGGAGACGTGTTTGATCCACGAAATGGTCGCCAGTTAGCAGGCGCATACGACCGACAGGCTAACAAGTTTATAGGTCCCTTCGCTCAGGATTTAAGCGATTCTCCCTCGCACGAATTGGAATCTCCGCCTCCTTTTGGACGAAATACCACCATCGGAGTAATCGCTACCGATGCGGCGCTAACGAAGGAAGAATGCCATCGAATTGCCATTATGTCCATGGGTGGACTTGCTAGGACTATAAGACCGTGCTTTACACCTTTTGACGGAGACACGATTTTTGTGCTTTCTACAGGTGAGTATGATGGAGATAACGTCCCTCCTTCATCAGGTGAACTAAGGGCGCCTCTTGTGGCTCAGATAGGTATGGCGGCTCAGGAGGCAGTTTCGGCAGCTGTTATCCAGGCTGTTACATCGTGCCAGAGCGTGGCAGGAATTTTGGCCAGGTCGGACATAGAACGTTAGATTTAATTAGATTTGGATTTTGGTTTTCACTAGGGCTGTTGGGGATGGAAGATATTGATCACCGTACCTCATAGGTTGCCCTTTAAAAAACCGGATCATGTACGCAGATTAATCCTATAATTCGAAAAAATTCGAACGGCATTCCAGTTGGAAGGAAGCCGGAACGGAGGTGCTCTTTGAAGTGAAGATGTCTACTCGTCAAATTACTTTGGTAGGTATACTTGGAGCTATTACGATCGCATTGGGTTTTATGCCTGTAGGTGGTTTTATTCCTGTCCCTACGCCCGCTGGATCAGCGACGACCATGCACATACCTGCGATCTTGGCAGGAATTTTCGAAGGCCCTGTGGCAGGTGGGATTGTAGGCGCTATCTTTGGCGCTTTTAGTTTTTGGAGAGCCCAGACCGACGTCAATCCAATATCTAAATTGATGTTTACCAATCCGGTTATAGCATTTGTACCCCGTATCTTAATAGGTGTAGTGTCTCATTATGTGTATTCCCTAGCAAAGGGCAAGAAGGGACAAATTGCACTAATGTGTGTTACAGGAATAGCGTTGGGGCACACTGGATATTGGGCGTTTGAGGATAAGTCCCAGTGGGTGCGCTGGTCGACTGCAATCTTGTTGGGAGTCTTGAGCGTCGCACTTATCGCCTTTATCAACAAAAAGAGCAGTGTACCAGGGCCTGCATTGGCTGCAGTGGCGGGTAGTTTGACAAATACAATAGGCGTTATGGGCCTAAGCGTGGTATTTATGTATCTTCCCATTGAAGCTGCGGCTGCAGTGGGTGTTATGCATGGAATTCCTGAGGCTTTAGTAGCTATGATTCTTACCGATTTGATCTATCGCGGTACAAAGAGTGTTCGGGAAAGGTAACAAAATGGATATGACAAGTGGATTCTTTCCACGCTTTTAGGTTTAAGTTAATTGTAAGTTAATTGAGAGAGGGGGATTTTCATTGCTTTTTGCAGTAGATGTGGGGAATACCCACATTATGGTGGGACTCATAGAAGGACTAGAGATCCGGAACAATTGGCGGATTTCTACAGATCCTAGGAAAACAGAGGACGAGTACGGTCATATTTTGCTGTTTCTCTTGGAGGGTGCAGGCGTTACCAAAGATGATTTGACCGGGGGAGTAATGGCTTCAGTTGTTCCGCCTTTGACTTCGGTCTTGGAAAAGACTATGCGTATGTATTTGGGAATCGACCCTCTCATTGTGGGGCCTGGAACAAAGACCGGAATAAACATTAAGTATGAAAACCCGAAAGAAGTCGGTCCAGACAGGATTGCCAACGCAGTTGCGGCGTATCATGGGTATGGAGGTCCTGTTATTGTAGTAGACTTTGGCACGGCTACCACATTTGATGCAATATCTAGAGATGGAGAATACTTAGGTGGCGCCATTGCACCGGGGATTATGACAGCTACTGAAGCTCTCTTTGAGAAAGCGGCTAGGCTGCCCCGGATCGAGTTAGTCCGGCCGTCTGCTGCCATTGGGCGAAACACAGTTGAGAGCATGCAGGCTGGCACGATATTTGGCTTTGCCGGCCAGACAGATGGTTTGGTGAGGCGAATTTCTCGCGAGCTAGGTGGAGTCACTCAAGTCATAGCTACAGGAGGACAAGCCCAGCTGGTCGCCTCAGAATCTGAAACTATCACTATTGTAGATCCTACGCTTACCCTAAAGGGCTTGGCAATAATATACAGTAAGAACTAAAGGATGGGGACGGTTCTGCTGCTTC
>DGFF01000057.1:14989-23061 GCA_002391545.1 Candidatus Fermentithermobacillaceae bacterium UBA3907
GAAGCAGCAGAACCGTCCCCATGATTCAAGGAGGAATTAGGGATGGTCAGGATTAATCCGCAGATATTTAGGGAGTATGACATACGAGGGATTGTAGGAGAAGATCTTACTGAAAAAACTGTGTACCTAATAGGGCGGGGGTACGGATCTTTTCTGAGGCAAAATCATATAAATCAAGCGGTGCTTGGCCGGGATCCCAGACTCTCTTCTTACGCATACTCAAGGGCCATATGTCAGGGGCTTTGCGACGCAGGTGTAGATGTTATAGATATAGGCATGGTTCCAACACCCCTTATGTACTTTGCCAGAGTATATTACGAAATCGAAGGCGGGGTTATGGTGACAGGTAGCCACAATCCGCCTGAATTCAACGGTTTTAAACTTGGATTTGGGCCCGATACGTTGTACGGCGACGGAATTCAGAATATTTTACGGATCATAGAAAAAGGCGAGTTTGAAACGGGAACAGGTTCAGTAGAGTACAAAGATCCCTTGCCAGCCTATGTAGAGGATATTGCCAGTCGAATTACTTTGGGACCCAAGGATTTATTTTGCGTGGTAGATGCGGGAAATGGCGCTACAGGCCCTGTGGTCCAGGCTGTTTTTGATAGACTGGGAGTTAAATATCACGGATTATATCTGGAACCAGATGGCACTTTTCCCAATCACCACCCTGATCCTACACGTCTTGAGAATCTTTGCGATTTGATTGAGGCCGTGAAAAGTCAGGAAGCGGATTTAGGCATAGCTTTTGATGGCGATGGGGACCGGATTGGGGTTGTAGATGATTCAGGTAAGGCGCTTTGGGGAGATGAGCTTCAAGCTGTTTTTTGGTCTGAAATCCTTCCAAAGCACCCTGGTACTCTAGCGCTTATAGAAGTGAAATGTTCCCAGTCCCTTTTCGATGTAGTCGAAGAGTTAGGCGGAAAGCCTGAGTTTACGCAAGCAGGTCATTCTTTAATAAAGGCTCGCATGCGACAGACAGGGGCTCTTTTTGCCGGAGAATTGTCAGGGCACATGTTTTTCAAAGACGAATATTACGGCTTTGACGACGCCATATACGCGGCAGTGAGGTTGTTGAGGCTTTTGTCTAATTCTGACAGGGCCTTAAGCGATTTTGTGGCCGAGTTTCCTAAGTATTGTTCTACCCCTGAGGTGCGCGTTTACTGCCCTGATGAAGAAAAATTTAAGGTTGTGGAACAACTTATCGAAGATCTTAGTAGAGACTATGAAGTTGTCACTGTCGACGGAGTCAGGGTTATTCTCCCCTACGGGTGGGGGCTGGTGAGAGCATCTAATACCCAACCCGCTTTGGTTTTAAGGGCTGAGGCGAAAACCGAGGATCAACTGGAGAATATAAAGAGTCTGATCGAAGAGAAACTGGGACAATATCCTGCTGTAGGAGTGATAGAATGGAATTGAAAAGGAGGTGCAGTTTATGATCCAGGTTACAGTGCATCGGATAGGGCTGGATCAAAGTAGCGACCAGGCAGTTATCCTACTTGGCGATCTTACCAGGACCACATTTATTCCCATATGGGTGAGAACGTCTGAAGCTACTGCTATTGCCATTCCAATTCAAGGGATTCAATCTCCTAGGCCCATAACAGCTGACCTTGTGGTGAAGGTAATTGAAGAGTTTGGAGCAGATGTAGTCATGGCAGTTATAACTGATCTCAAAGATGACATTTTCTATGCTTCCTTGGTTCTCACCAAAGATGATGAGTTGATCGAAATTGACTGTCGGCCGTCAGACGCTATAGCAGTTGCGCTCAGGAAGGCAGTGCCTATATATGTAGAAGAAAAAGTAATGGCTGAAGCGGGTATCACAGGTGACGATTCAGAAATTCAATAATATCCATCCTTTACGTTTTGGTGATCTCTCCATCTGGCCTCCGTTTGCAGCTGCTCCTATGGCCGGCTATACTGATGCAGTGTTCAGAGATATTCAGCGAGAGTTTGGCTGCCCTTTGTGTTTTACAGAGATGGTAAGTGCAAAAGGGATCATTCAACACAATCATAACACCTTGAGCCTTCTTAGACATTCAGAGACTGATAAGCCCCTGGCAGTCCAAGTCTTTGGCGAGGATCCTGAAGATATGTTTCAGGCGGTCCAGATAATAGGGAATTTGGAGTTTTCTTTTGAAGCCATTGACATAAACATGGGTTGCCCTGCAAGAAAAGTCACTTGTCAAGGTGCAGGCGGCGCTCTTTTGAAAGACGTGTCCAGGGCAGTAGAAATTGTAGAGGCTGTAAAAGATGCTGCATCGGTTCCTGTGTCAGTCAAGATGCGTACAGGTTGGGATAGTCATGAACGGGCGTGTGACATTGCAAACCGGTTGGCTGAAGCGGGTGCAGATATGCTAACCGTCCACGGTCGGACTGTGTCTCAGGGGTTTTCCGGAACTTCCGATTGGTCTGTTATATCCAATATAGCTTCCTCGGTAGATATACCTGTTGTTGGTAATGGAGATGTCAAGCTGCCTGAACAAGGCCTTTTGCACTTAGAGAAAGGCAGTTGTTCAGGAATCATGGTAGGAAGAGGAATTCTAGGTAATCCATTTTTTTGGAGGCATCTGAATCAGGTGCTTCAAGGCGCCATTGTGAACCTGCCCGATAACCGAGAGCGGTTGGAAGCTGCTAGGAATCATTTGGGTCGAGGTGTGGAGTTTTACGGACCTGATAAGGGTCTAGTATGTATGAAGAAACATCTGGGTTTTTATGTTAAAGGCATGAAAGGCGCCTCCAAAATCAGGGAAATTATCCATCGTGCCTCAAGCGTAGACGATTTAATGATGGCCCTAGAGGAATTTGGCGTTTTGCAGTAACCTTCTGATAGTTTTCGGTTTATGACTGAACAGCCACTTCAAATTACTTCTAAAAATTTGTTGCCACATACCTTATACAGTGATATTATGTGTACACAATATTGTGCACAAGGCGGTGGCTTGCTTGGATTTCATTAGAATCGGCGATAAAGTGATAAGTCGGCAAAAGATAGATCGGGCCATTGATGAAATCTTTGATTTGCGTGTGCAAGGTATGTCCCAAACGGAGGTAGCTGGAAAAACCGGTGTAGATAGGACTTTTGTTTCTCGTTTGGAGAGCCTAGGAGAAGTTCGGAAAGGCGGTTCCATAGCCATAATCGGCTTCCCTTTAGCCAATTGCGATGAAATCCGGGATTTGGCAAAAGAAGAGGGAGTTGAGTTTACCCTTCTCATGAACGATGAAGAGCGCTGGGATTGGGTGAAGAAAAAGAGCGGTATAGAACTGTTTAACGACCTCCTATGGATGATTTACGAAGTTAGGACTTACGAGAAGGTGATTCTCATAGGTTCTGATAGAAGGTTGGATCTGATGAGAGGGCTTCTAGATAGGAGTACCGATGTCTACACCGTGGACATAGGTACATCTCCCATAACTGGTGATGTGAATTTAAACGCCGAGTTTTTACGGGAAATAATTAGAGAAATGAAGGGCTAAAATAGGGGGTGTCTTTGTGAAGCACGTTGTAAGTGTAAGTCTTGGTTCATCCAAGAGAAACAAACGTACAGAGCAAGAGATTCTAGGAGAACAGGTTATCGTTGAACGGATAGGCACAGATGGCTCCATTGAAAAAGCTATTGAAATAATAAAGGAACTAGATGGCAAAGTAGATGCGTTTGGCATGGGCGGTATCGATTTGTACGTGTCGTGTGGTAAGAAGAGATACGTTTTGAAGGATGCAATTCCCATTGCTCAAGCGGCCCAAAAAACCCCAATTGTGGACGGATCCAGGCTCAAAGGCACCTTAGAACGACGAGTCATTGAGTATTTAGACCAGGAACTGGGGATCCCCTTTCAGGAAAAGACTGTGCTATTGGTCAGCGCTATGGATCGCTTTGGAATGGCCGAGGCGTTACAGGAAACCGGATGCGATCTTATCCTAGGAGATCTATTGTTCATACTGGGGATACCTATTCGGCTCAAGTCTTTAAGCGCCCTCGACAAAGTAGCTAGGGCAATTGCGCCACTTGTTGTAAGGCTTCCATTTTCCATGCTCTATCCCACCGGAGAAAAACAAGATACTGTAGAATCCAACGAGAAATACGCCAAGTTTTACAACGAAGCAGATATTGTCGCCGGGGATTTTCTCTTGGTGAAAAAGCACATGCCTGAAGATATGACAGGAAAGTCAATAATAACTAACACAGTTACTGAAGAAGACATTGAACTTCTGCGCCAGCGGGGATTGAGCACCCTTATAACTACGACGCCTGAGATGGACGGGCGTTCCTTTGGAACCAACGTTATGGAGGCGCTCATCGTTTCTATGTTAAAGAAAATGCCTGATGAAATTACCGATGATGAAATAAACGACCTTTTGGATCGTCTAGATTTCAAACCAAGAGTTGAAGTATTAAATCCGCCATCCCTAGTTCCCCTAGAAAAATTGGGGCAGATAGGGCAGATGTAGTAGGTATACAAGATATTGCTAGACAAGATAAAGGAAGTGACGTGCTAGTGGGCACCTTTGGTTTCGTTATTCACCCTGTAGATGTAAGCGATGTTGCGAGACAGTTTCCCTTGGCCAAATATTTGCCAGGAAGTTTGGTAGAAAGAGCCCTTGCTCTTTCTGACCCGTTCAAAGTTTCGGAAATAAACGGCATTAGGTCCGAGTACAATAGCGCTACAGGCTACTTCGTGGCTTGTCCCCTAACTCCTCACATAATGACGAAAATGCCCGAAGAAAAGGTTATGAAAAAAATCATTGACTCTGTGAAACTAGCTCAGGACTTAGGGGCAAAGGTGGTGGGGCTAGGCGCTTTTACAGCGGTTATAGGGGATGCTGGCATTACAGTGAGCAATAACGTAGATGTGGCAGTTACGACTGGGAATAGTTACACTGTGGCTACTGCTTTAGAAGCTACTGTAAAGGCTGCTGAGCTAATGGAAATCGATATGGACAATGCGAACGTGCTAGTCCTAGGTGCAACAGGATCTATAGGTCGCGTCTTATCCATAATCCTTTCCGATCGAGGTTTCCATCTTACTCTTGCAGCTAGGAATCTAGATAAGCTGAACCAAGTGGCAAACGTGATCAAGGAGCGGTCAGGTGTGATGCCTGAAGTTACTACTGATATTGCTGAAGGTTTGAGAGAAGCCGATGTAATATTTTGCGTAAGTTCTGCAGTAGATGCCATAGTCGAGCCTGACCATTTGAAGCCCGGCGCTTTGGTTTGCGATGTGGCAAGGCCCAGAAATGTATCTGCAGAAGTAAAGGAACGAAGGGACGATGTTCTCGTCATAGAAGGTGGAATTGTTCGCGTTCCAGGTGATGTAGACTTTAACTTTGATTTTGGTTTCCCAAAAGGGAACAGCTATGCTTGCATGGCAGAAACTATGATTTTGGCTTTAGAAGAGAAGTATGTAAACTGGTCACTGGGCAGAGAACTCACAGTAGAGCAAGTAGAGGGCATAGCTGCTCTTGCCAAAAAGCACGGTTTTGAACTTGGTGGATTTAGGAGTTTTGAAAGGCCTGTCACTTTAGAAGAGATCGAAGAAGTCAAGCGAAATGCCAGGGCTAAGAAGGGTTATTAAACCTGGATGGAATTATTCCAACTGTTTCATTCCAATTGTTTCATGAAGTGTATTGACTATAAGTCTAGCAGTGAATTATAATCTCTCGTGACCGATGCCTTGATGTAAACCTCGGCAGCGGTTTTATCTATCTAATGTAGATGCTAATGTAGATGCGCTAAGTTGGAAATGACACATACAGTATAACAGTATATGTTAATTGCACTATGAAAGGCGGGAATCCACAAGCATGGCTGAACGTGAAGTGTTCCTTTCTCCCGAAGGCAAGGAGAAACTAGAAGAAGAATTGAATCGCCTGAGATTAGTTCGAAGGAAGGAGATCGCGGAAAGGATCAAGACTGCCAGGGAGTTTGGGGACCTTGCTGAAAATGCTGAATATGAGGATGCCAAAAATGAACAAGCGTTTGTAGAAGGGCGAATAATGACTCTGGAGAATATATTGCGCCGTGCAGTAATAACCTCAAACAACGATGGTAAATCGGATGTGGTAAGGGTAGGGTCTACTATAACAGTGAAGGAACTTGAATCAGGTAAGATACACAAGTATACCATTGTTGGTTCTCAAGAAGCGGACCCAGGCAATCAGCGCATATCCAACGAATCACCGGTAGGAAAGGCCCTTTTGGGGCAGAAGGATGGTTCCATAGTAACAGTTACTGTTCCTGCAGGCACCTTCAGGTATGAGATACTATCTATAGATAAGTAGCATAAGTTGGCAGATTCTTAGGTCTACGTGGTATATATTCCATACAACCTTGCCCTTTTTTGTTTTTTGGGGTATTTTGGGCAGAGGGAATAGTTATATCAGGAGGATTTGTTGTGTCAGGCGATTTTAGATTAATTGTTGAAGAAATGCTTGCCGATCCAAATTTGAGCGAAGAAGTGAAAAGGCGGATTGCCAAGTTAGATCAAATTAGAGAAATGGGTATAGACCCTTTTGGAGGTCCATATCCGGTCGATTCTACTGCGGAAGATATATCTTCAAGATGTGATGAACTTTCTGGGACCGAAGTCAGTATAGCCGGCAGAATTACTGCTTTTAGACAGCATGGCAGAGCTACTTTCGCAGATCTGCGAGATAGGACGGGCAGGATTCAGATATACGCGAGAGAGAACGTACTCGGTGAAGAAGAGTATGCCAAGTTTGTAGATCTGCTAGACTTGGGGGACATCATCGGAGCTTCGGGCAATGTTTTCCGCACTAGAAAAGGTGAGCCTACTGTAGAGATAACTGACTGGACTTTTCTATGCAAGGCTCTTAGACCACTTCCTGAAAAGTGGCATGGATTGACCGATGTGGATCTTCGATATCGTCAAAGGTATGTGGACCTTATAGTGAACCCTGAAGTAAAGGACGTATTCGTAAAAAGGACTAAGATCATATCTTTCATTAGAAAATACTTAGACGACAGAGGTTTTCTTGAGGTAGAGACGCCTATTTTGCAAACAGTGGCAGGGGGCGCTAATGCTAGGCCATTCGTTACGCATCACAATGCATTGGATATCGACGTTTATCTGCGCATAGCGGTGGAACTTTATCTGAAGCGGCTTCTCGTAGGCGGGCTTGAGCGCGTGTACGAATTGGGGAAAAACTTTAGGAATGAGGGGATCGATACCCGCCACAATCCAGAGTTTACCATGCTTGAAGTGTACCAGGCATATGCAGATTATGAAGATATGATGACCCTTTGTGAGGATATGGTTTATCAATGTGCCTTGGAGGTTCTAGGTACTTCCGAGATAGAGTACGATGGGCACAAAATAGATCTTACGCCTCCGTGGAACAGGGTTAAGGTGTGGGATGCCATGGAAATGTGGGCGGGAGTTTCATATGACGATTTGAGAACTGATGAACAAGCAGAGAAAGTTGCTGAAGATCTCAATTTGAAGATGGAGAAATCGCCTACTAAAGCAAATGTCATAAACAAGCTGCTAGATGAGAAAGTTGAGCCCTATCTTATAGAACCTACATTTTTAATGGATTACCCTGTGGAGATTTCGCCTTTGGCCAAGAGAATACCTGGCCAACCAGATCTAACCAGTCGATTTGAAGTGTTCGTTGCAGGCAAAGAGCTTGGGAACGCGTTTTCGGAGTTAAATGATCCTATTGATCAAAGAGAACGCTTTTTGCAGCAGGCCAAAGCGAGAGCCATGGGTGACGAGGAAGCCCATGTTTTTGATGAGGATTTTCTTACGGCCTTGGAATATGGTATGCCACCGGCAGGCGGGATAGGTATTGGAATCGATAGGCTGGTGATGCTTTTCACTGGTTCTACCTCCATACGAGACGTCATTCTATTTCCAATGATGCGGCCCAAAGTCTAATATTCATGGAGTATTTTGCGGAATTGAGCAAAAAACCTGAGATTTTTTGAGATAAGCTATTGATCTAAATCGTGAACGATGCTATATTAACCAATGCACCCTTTCTTGCCGACTGAAAGCAAAAAGGGACGAAGGATTAGAAAGTGTCGGTCTTTGAAAACTGAACA
>DGFF01000057.1:23300-23768 GCA_002391545.1 Candidatus Fermentithermobacillaceae bacterium UBA3907
TCCTGGCTCAGGATGAACGCTGGCGGCGTGCCTCAAACATGCAAGTCGAGCGGGGCTATGTAATATCGCAAGGTAGAACATAGCCTAGCGGCGAACGGGTGAGTAACACGTGGGTAACCTGCCTGGAAGACAGGGATAACGATTCGAAAGGGTCGCTAATACCTGATAATATCCTTTCATCGCATGGTGATAGGAAGAAAGGGGAAACCCGCTTTCAGATGGGCCCGCGTCCCATCAGCTAGTTGGTAAGGTAAAGGCTTACCAAGGCGACGACGGGTAGCCGGTCTGAGAGGATGTACGGCCACACTGGGACTGAGATACGGCCCAGACTCCTACGGGAGGCAGCAGTTGGGAATCTTAGGCAATGGACGAAAGTCTGACCTAGCGACGCCGCGTGAGGGAAGAAGGCCTTCGGGTTGTAAACCTCTGTCATGGGGGAAGAAGTAAGTGACGGTACCCCAAGAGGAA
>DGFF01000033.1 GCA_002391545.1 Candidatus Fermentithermobacillaceae bacterium UBA3907
AGATGTGTATAAGAGACAGCTCAGGTGGTAACTTTACAGAAAAATGGATGTCAATTGTGGGAAAGCTAGGTGTCGAGGGCCAGAAGGTTGAGATTGGTCATTCCACCCAGGAGCTTCTGGTCAAAGAACTGGCAAACAGAAGGGACTCGATAAGCGGGGTGTCTCGGGAAGAGGAAATAACGGAACTCATACGTGAACAACATGCTTTTAACGCAGCTGCCAGGCTCATAAGCGTTGCTGATGAAATGTTAGACACCATAATAAATCGGATGGGAATGAGCGGAAGATAGCTAGTTTTGAGGTGTGAGGGAGGTAGATCTATATGCGCGTAACAGATCTTACCATTCAAAGGAACTTTCTTTACAATATTTTCAACGCTGAAAAGAGATTAGGATCTCTGCAGGAAATGGCTTCATCAGGCAAAGCCATCGGCAGACCCCAGGACGATCCTGTGGGTTCGGAAAAATCCATATCTCTTAGGCACAATATGGCTGTGAACAATCAGTATCTTCGCAATATGGAAAAAGCGAGAACCTGGATGTCTCAAACTGAACAAGCTTTGGGGCACCTAACCGATGTTCTTTCCAGAGTGCACGACTTGGCGCTTTTCGGTGCTACGGGTACCACGCCCGATGAGGCTAGGAAGGCTATTTCTGCAGAAGTTTCCCAGCTTAAAGAAGAGATATCGGGCGTTTTTGAGACCACAGTTGATGGACGCAAACTTTTGGAAGGAACTATGCCTGTGTGGCGCCTCAGTACCGATGTGACTATAACGTGTAAAGGTACTGAGAGTATAAGGGCAGATGTAGAACAATATATAGATCAGCTGATACAAGGGCTAGACAATTCCGATGAGGCGGATATTACGGCAGCAGCCGAAGGAATAGATCGGGTATTAGATTCGGTGTTGGCTCACAGAGCTGAGAACGGGGCGAAACTTCGAAGATTGGATATTTTAGAAGAAAAAGCAGGGGATATGGATATCGAGTTTCAGAGGCTTCTTTCCAATGTGGAAGAAGCAGATCTTACCGAAGTAATTGTGAAACTAATGTCCCAGCAGATGGCTTATCAAACTGCGTTAGCCGTGGGTGCTAGGCTAATTCAGCCTAGTTTGCTAGATTACTTGCGATAGGCGCATAGGTAATCCATGTCATACTGGGTAGGAGGGATTTACGTGGAGTTTGCCACCAAGCAGTTTGGAGTTATCGAGATAAGAGATGACCAAATTGTAACATTTCCTGAAGGACTTATAGGATTCCAAGGGTGCAAGAGATTTTTCGTTTTAGATATTGATGATGTAGGGTTCTTTAAATGGCTACAATGCCTAGATGAGGATTATTTGGGCTTTATAATCCTGGATCCCCGGTCAGTCTTTCCCGATTACGATCCAGAATTTGCGGCAAAGGATCTAGAGCTTTTGGGGGCTTCGAGCCCAGGGGATCTTGTGATGCTTTCAGTAGTGACGTTGCCTGAGGAAGTAACGGAAATGACTATGAATCTCCAAGCCCCACTGGTAATCAATCCCTCTAAGCGCTTAGGCAAGCAGGTAATTACTGTTTCGCCCGAGTATACTACTAAACATGCCGTGTACGCGCAGCTTCAAAACTTACTGAAGAGGACGGGCTAAAACATGCTTGTGCTATCGAGAAAAGCAGGCGAAGCAATACTGATAGGTGACGATATCCTTATCCGGGTCACAGAAATAAAGGGTAGAGGTTCTAACGCTGTCGTTAAGCTGGGAATTGAGGCTCCTCCTGGCACCAGGATTTTGCGGGAGGAAGTAGAGGCTGAAATTGCCAGGGAAATGACTCTAGCCAAGGATTCTGTTTTGGACGTGGAACGTTTGAAAAGGGAATTCTTTAAAGAAGAAAAAAGTGAGGAATAAGGCTAAGTTTGCGCTTTTTACTTTCCGATGATTTAACTAAAGGGCTTTTGGAAAAGCTAGGTGTTGCCCATTGGCACATATGATCACAGCCCAGGCGCAGCCATTTTAGGAGGTGAAAACGTGAGTTCCAAAGTAACTATGAGCATGACAGGGTTGGATACGGAGACTCTTATTCAGGAGTTAATGAAGGTTGAAAGGATTCCCCTGGCAAAACTGGAGTCAAAGCAGAAACAGATATCTGACAAAAGGGCAGCTTGGAATACAATTAAATCGAAAATCGAGTCGTTGCTGCAAAAGATGAGCCCTCTGACTAGCAAAAGTGCATATGAAGCAAAAACTGCGAAGATAAGCGACCCGAGCGTGTTGTCGGCATCTGTTTCAGATTCTGCTGTTGCAGGAAGCTACCACATAGAGGTTACAACCTTGGCCAAGGCTCCTGTACTTCAATCTCAATTATTCCAGAAAGATCCTAATGAGGCGCTAGATATTTCAGGTGAACTGACTTTGACTGTAGGATCTAACGATCCCATTTCAGTGCAAATTAAAGAGGGAGATTCTCTCAATACGATCGCCGATAAAATTAACCAAGCAGGAGCTGGATTTGGAATTAAGACTTCTATTTTGCAGGTGAAACCTGGCGAGCATTCGGTTGTTATTACGTTAGAATCTACAGGGCAGACCATCACAGTCGAAGAGGCATTCGTTGGAGACTCATTAGGTTTAGAAGAGGTGGTTGAATCTTCAAAAGCTAAGTTTAAAATAAACGGCATTGAGTTTGAGCGAGATTCCAATACCATATCTGATGCAATACCTGGCCTCACTCTTGATCTTTCAAAATTAGGTGAAGCCTCTGTATCTGTGGCTTTAAATGACGACGCGATTGTAAATGGTTTGAAAGGTTTCATTGACGAGTATAATTCTTTACTTGACCTTATAGCCAAGTACAATTTCTGGGATAATGACACAAAGACAGGAGGCCTCCTTTTTGGAGATCCTTTGCTTCAGAGATTGCTTTCGGAAATCCGCAGCTCTATTTTTAGGTCTATCGGCGATAGTCTGCCAGGGTTTGCTTTCGTAGGGCAAATAGGGATCAGCACGGGCCCACTTGGCGCTTCTTCGCGGGATGGCAAATTATCTCTAGATGAATCTAAGTTTAGAGAGGCCCTTGCTGCGGACAGAGAGGGAGTAATCCGCCTTTTGTCAGGAGAGGGTGACCCAGAATCCCCAGACTCTTCAGGTATACTTACAAAGTTTCAGAGCACGCTACAGATGTACACTTCGTACAACGGATTTTTACCTTTAAGAGATGCCCAATTCGAAGCCCAAAACAAAGATATATCGAGGCAAATGGAAAATCTGGAACAACGGTTGGATATGAAACTTAACCGCTTACAGAGACAGTTTACAGCCTTAGAAAAATGCCTAATGCAGATGGAGACCCAGTCTCTGTGGTTATCCCAGCAGGTCATGGCGATGTTTTCATTTCAATAAAATCTAAATAGATGAAAGATAGGTGACGTGCTTTGGTAAATGTAGGGTACGTAGGTGATAGAGAGAAGGTACTTCAGGCATATAAACAGTCCAAAGTGGAGACTGCTTCCCCTGCTGAACTGGTTCTTATGCTGTATGACGGTAGCCTTAAGCACATGCGAAAAGCGGTAGAGTATATCGAAGAGAAGGATTACCAAGGCGCTAACGAAAGTCTTCTTCGCACACAAGACATTGTCGATGAACTAAGGTTTTCATTGGACTTTAATACGGGAGAAATAGCAGATACTTTGTATTCTATATATGATTTTGTGTATTCGGCTCTTATAACTGCTAACCTCAAAAAAGATGCAGAAGTTTTAGAAAGCGCAATCAAAGTCATGACTGAGATTAGGGATGCCTGGGAAGAAGCGATAAGAGGCCATGATTGACAGTATTAAGGATTTGCTTGAACTTACGGTACAGGCCAAGGCTCTTGCAGAAGAGAGGAATTTCCAAGGGCTTGGTGATGTAATAGCTAAAAGACAGGATGTTATTAAGAAAATAGATTCTGAGAGTGACGAGGAGTTTAGCGACGAACAGGTTGAAATGATAAAAGAAATGGTGGTCCGCGTAGGCCAATTAGATAAAGAAATTATATCTTTGCTGAAAAACGAGATGAAAGAACTCACTCAAGAAATCCTCGAGGTTACTACCCAGCTCAGAGTTGTGTCTGCTTATGCCAACGGTTTTTCTTTAGGGAGAAGATTTGATACGATTCTTTAAAATAAAAAAGCCCCGGTTTGGACCGGGGCGGGTTGGCTTCGCTTACTGAGAAAGTATAGTTACTTCTGCAGCTTGCAGCCCTTTTGGGCCTTCGACGATTTCGAATTCTACAAGATCGCCTTCGTTTAGCGTACGAAACCCATCTGATTTGATTGCCGAATAGTGGACGAATACGTCTGGACCATCTTCACGTTGAATAAAACCAAAGCCTTTTTGCGCGTTAAACCATTTTACTGTACCTTGCATTGTGGGACATTCCTCCTAATTACTGACGACGGTTTCCCGTCCGTCGCCTTTTAGAGCTTTTGAGCTCGTGTTGCGAATATAGCACGATAAAGAGAAAGAGTCAATACAATTTTTGGTTCAAACTATTCTGACAAGGCCCTTTATTCATTCACTAATGAGTTTTAATACGCAGACTTGAGAAAAACTTCAGGCGGAGAGCCTGTGGATAATGTGGATAATTCTGTTGATAACCACTTAAGCGATAGTTTAATATTGTGAATTGTGATGTGGATTTCAGGTTCACAGATGTATAAGTTTGGCGTATCATTGAATTCAAGCTTGATCATGTTGTGAATCTCCTATAAAGGTAAATACGATAGATCTGACGAAGACTATACCAAGATACAAAGGAACTTTGAGGTTGGGTAGGGAAGTAGGCATATAAGAAATGGTTTCGCTGAGGAGGCATGCCACATGCAGATAAACGTAGTAGGAAAGAATGTGAACGTAACCCCCGCGCTCCGAGAATACACAGAGAAAAAGCTATCTAAGTTGGAGAAATACATTAGACAGGATGCAGGATTGTGCCAGGTGATATTTACAAGTCAGCGGGGCAGGTATGTGGTGGAAGTTACTCTACCTCTGAATGGCATGATTCTAAGGGCAGAGGAATCGGCTCAAGACGCATTTGCATCAGTGGACCTGGTTGTGGAAAAACTGGAGCGGCAGGTAGAGAAATATAAGACCAGATTGCTTAAAAGAGACAAATCAGAACCTAAAGCGGTCGAACGCATGGAATCTGGGGAGGAGCCAGAAACTGGTAAGATCGTGAAGATCAAGAAATTTGACATGAAACCTATGTTGCCTGAAGAAGCGCTTCTTCAAATGGAATTATTGGGACACGATTTCTTCGTATTTACAAATGGGGAGACCGGTTTGATAAACGTTATTTACAGACGCAAAGACGGAAACTTTGGCTTGATTGAACCCGAGATTTAGCGGCTTTGCTATTTATCTATTTTAGGCGAGGGAACCAACTTGGAACAACCTAAGGTTGCGGCAGTCATGTTTGAAGGCGGTGCTCCGAAGACGCCTTTGGATATGACAATGAAAAATGTCCGGAAAGAGATCGCCTTGGATACACTGGCCAAGTTGGCTTTAGCCCCGGAGATAGACGAAATCATATTGGCTACCAATTATGAGGATCTTGCTTATGAGGCTTTGGAATTCGCCACTGTTGATTTAGAGCCAAGTAGCGACAGGTTTCACTTTGGGCTGAGATTGAGAGAAATAATTGTGAAATACGGTTTAGAAAATGTGCTTTACTTGGGGGGAGCTTCTGCTCCCCTTATGTATCCACACGAGTTCGACCAAATTGCCCTTACACTTAAGCAAAGCAGAAACACAGTGATCATGAATAATGTTCAATCAGCAGATTTGGTCGCTTTTACGCCTGCAAGAGCTATTGACGAGATAGAATTGCCTGATAACGATAACCAACTTGGCAATTTGCTTAGAGGTATTGGAATGCGACGGCTCCTGATCCCCAATTCCGGGAGAGTAAATTTTGATGTAGATACCCCAACTGATATCCTGATCCTAGGTCTCCATCCTCAGTGTGGAGAGCGGGCGTCGAAAATCATAAATTCTCTCGACTGGCCCACTGAAAACCTTCATAAAGCCCTAGACTTGCTTAAAGACGATTCACGGGAAATAGCGGTTATAGGGAGAGTTGGGCCGTCTGTGATTCAGTATATAAACTCTAACATGGTTCATAGGATGAGAGTATTTTCTGAGGAAAGGGGCATGAAAGCTCTAGGCCGGGAAGAGCGAGGAGAAGTTGTTTCGCTTTTAGGATTTGTCATAAGTGAACTGGGACCGGCAAAGTTTTTTAGCTATTTGTCTGAGATCTGCGATCTTGCCTTTATCGATACGAGGGTAATTTTCGCTCACTGCCAGGGGAAGGTTTCTGATTGGGATAGGTTCTATTCAGATCTAGGGCAATACCAAGTAATCCAGAACCAATGGGTAAGGGAATTCACTAAGAGCGCTGTGGAGGCTCGGATACCTGTAATACTTGGTGGGCACAGTCTTGTAGCCGCTGGGCTTTGGATTATGGCCGAAATGGTTGCGAGTGAGAAGCAAGCTTCAGGGTACCGCCATAACACTTCAATTATGGCTCCATATTGATTGGAAACTTTATCTAAGTCGGAGTGTCTAACATGTCTGGTATGAATTATACATCTCGTGATTACGAGGAGTTGATCAAGAAGATAAATGGGGTTCGTGATTGCCAGGTTTTTGTGTGTGATGATGGCAGCATAGGAGAGATTCATGTTGTTGCGCAACCAGGGCGATCGAGAACCCACATAGTACGGGATGTGCAATCTGTTCTAATAGCATCCTGTGGGACCAGGATAGATAGTCGCAATATTTCAGTTGTCCATATTGATGACTATGGGACTGAAAGAAGCGTCAGACTTAGGCTTATAGGGATTGAACTTACAGTTAGTGAGCGTAAGGGCAAAGTTCGGGTTAAGATGGATCTAGGCGAAACATCAGTAGTGGGTGAGGCTGAAGGAATCCCTTCGGCCACGCGGTGGAATTGGTTGTGCGCTGAGGCTGCCGTAAGCGCTTTGAGGAAGTTTCTTAGAGAAGACGTGATGATTTCTATCATGGATGTGAGGGTAGTTGAGTCAAGACCGCTTAAGACGATCTTGGTTACTCTTCAAGTTTCAGAAGGGGGAAAAGATACAGTTCTGAGTGGTTCTTGCCCTATTTCTTGCGATGAAAGACAGGCAGTGGTCAAGGCAACTCTGGATGCGATTAACCGGCGGTTTCCTTTGCTCGCCGAAATGCCTGAAAATTTCATGAAATCTGAATGATAATAGAAGGATAAAAAAAACATAGCGTTGAACAAATAATTGAGCCGACAGCCTTCCTGATTCTATGAGCGGAGTTACGTGAATCTGACCTAGCGGTTCAGATTCGGCAAGTTGACAGGAGGTT
This sequence comes from Candidatus Fermentithermobacillaceae bacterium UBA3907, assembly GCA_002391545.1. Lineage (GTDB taxonomy): Bacteria > Bacillota > Sulfobacillia > Fermentithermobacillales > Fermentithermobacillaceae > UBA3907. The sequence continues at coordinate 7,373 of DGFF01000033.1, forward strand.
TTTAAGTGAGCAAGAAAGTTCGGAGGGTGATTTTTACCATCCTAACGCTGCTTTTAGCCGGAGCAGCTAACTTCCAAGTAGGTTAAACCTCTAAAGGGCTGTCGGCTATCGTCATGAGGTGTTCGGCATTGAACAAGAAGACTAGAGCCTTCGATGTTTACTTGTGGGCTGTTACTTTTCTAGGTATTGCTTTGCTTTTCTTCAACATTCCTTCCTTCAGCAGCTGGACTGAATTTCTAGAAACCTTATTCTTGGGTCTTTTGATTTTTTTTGGCGAAGGTTTGGCAATTCCATTTCCAAAGGGTAAAGGCACTGCGTCGGTGGCTGCTCCTTTGATATTCACAGTTATCGTCCTATATGGGCCTGCTGTTGGGATATGGGTTGCGGCCCTAGCTACTTTGAGAAAAAGGGATCTGGTCGGAGAAGTTCCTATCAAACTGGTCTTGTTTAACAGGGGAATGCTAAGTATCTGCGCTTATGTTTTCTCGAAGGTATATAGCCTTTTGGGCGGCCAATTTGGGTCCCTAGAGTTTCCAGTAGGCCTACTGAGCTTTATATTGGCTGCAAGTGCTTATACGTTACTGAATGCAGCCATGGCCGGTGAGTTTCTGGCTCTGCAAACTGACGTATCTTTTTCTTTTGTCTGGAAGCAAAACATAGTATGGATGCTTCCTAGCATGTTTGCCCAATTTCCTCTCGGGGCTCTGATGGTTGTAGTGACTGAGCAAGCGGGACCTCTTGTCCTCTTGTTGTTCTATCTACCTCTTGTGGTGACCAGAATGTCTCTTCAAAAATACGTTGACTTGAGAGAAACCTACGGTGAAATGGCGCAAGCTTTAGGTACAGCCGTAGACGCCAGAGACCCGTACACACATGGCCATTCTATTAGGGTTTCAGAGTACTCTGGGCTTTTAGGACAAGAGCTGTCTCTTATACACATCT
>DGFF01000096.1 GCA_002391545.1 Candidatus Fermentithermobacillaceae bacterium UBA3907
CGCAAAACTCGCTGCATTCCTATAATTCTGCAGTCACTCGGCCCGACAGTGGACCAGTTGTGACTGCTTTTTTTGCCAAAAACGTGGACCCCTACGTGAACAAAACATTAACGGGGTCATCCGCGACGCTTTAGTGAGGCACGCCGGTGTATCCCTCAAAAAAGAGAGGTGATTTCGTGGCTATTCCGCAGCCCAAGAAAAGACTTAACTCTGAGGACGGTCAGAAAGTGGTAAAGGTGAGAGCACGCAAACCGGTGTCCTCAGACCTGGTTAGTGCCCATCCCAGGAAGAAGTTCGATGATCGACACGTACGTTGGACAGGATATCTAACGATAGAGAACAATAGGTACTTACGGGATTTACTTGCCAAAGGAGAAATTCGTTCTATCACCCGATGTGTCAATGAAGCGGTTGAGACCTATTTAAAGAGCAGATTCGGGTTGTCCTGTGAAGACAGCAGAATCAGTAATAATCATTAATGCCAGTTAATGAGCGGTAAAACGGGTCGTACCTCTTAACCTGTCGCGAGGTTAAGAGGTACCCATACTAGGGTAGACGTAGCCGCCTCAGCGTTCCCACTTCTCCCTTACTGAATGGAGAGGGCACTTTCCGTTTCGGATGCGAGAGTCCATTACGATCAAGAAGGGATTCAATGTCTTGATAGAGAACCACTGTTAACAGATGATTGGAGAAAGCGAACAAAGTTTTCTGACTGATGTGCTTCTTTTTAAAGAAGTTAGACCTTATTCATCTGTAGGAAAAATATAATTAGCTGGGAGGAGCGAGTTTGGACCGACTGCAGGAGTATGGGCTGGAGCTAATTCTCGACACGATGTTGAAGATGTATGAAGATAAAGGCGGAAAACTTCCGATCAGTAAGGAGCAGCTCTTGCGCTTCCTAAAGTTCTTTGTTTCCGTTGACATGGACCAGCAACGTCAGGTTTTGGAAGGCAATGCCCGTTCAATCTATAGATTCTTCCAAGACGAGATTGAGCACGAGCAACCGGGTATGTATTATGACCGTTTTAATGACCACTTTAACCTAATGAATGTTGAAAATATGCTGACCAAGGGGGAGGGGTGGAAGCCTAGGGATATTTACGCTTTTCAGGACAACGAAGTGAAGGTCCTGGAAGAGAATTTCCACGAAGAGACTTACAAGCGGATACGCAGAAACAGCCTCCACCTTATCGACTTTAAAAACTATGAGAAGCTGGTTGAAATCCTGAAAGCAGAGATTTCCGAGGATGACCTTGAGAATCAAAGTGTCCGATTGTATAAGTTGGAGAAGCGATTCAATCTAGAAATAATCAAAACTATCCTCAAGGCTAAGAACCAGATTGAGAAGATGATCCTAGAGGATCTTATCCTAGTTATGATGATTCCTGATATAGAAGGTCGACATGAGTACGTGGAATTGTACCAGACCATGCTGGAGCAGATAGCTCTGGTGTGGCGTAATCAAATCTTGAATTTAGTGGTTATTTTGAGCGAAACAATCAGCCGGTTCAAGGATACATACCCTCCGCCTAAAGGTTTCGGTTCCAGAGATGACATCCCTCACCCGGAACGGCATATTTACCGAGAGGGACGATATATGAGCGAGTCGAAGTTTGAGGAAGACTTTGATGAATCCGACTTCAAAGATTTAATGGAAGAGATCAAGAGAATCAACTCAGAGGTGTTGGAACGTCACAAGAGGGGCAGGGGTCGCCCCAGAAATGATGAGTGAGAAGGCAGAATGGCTGCCTTCTTTTTTTACTTATAATCGTGAAAATAATCACACAAAAATAGACAAAAAATTGAGCGAAAAACGCCACAGCCCAAAAACGAAATCCCGTGCTAGACTAGAGCCAACTCCTTTAGAAGATGACTTCCCGAGGAGGCGTCTGAAATAAGACTGGGAAAGATGTGATTCTTGCCCACATGTGCACCTTGACAATTGAATAGCGGCTAAACATGCAAAAAAATAATGAAAGGAAGAGATTAATGCACGAACGATTAGAAAAATATGAGGCCTTTTTCCGTAGGCGGGTTGACGTCAATGAAATTCCTGACGGGGAGTACTCAGTGTCTGTAATTAGGGCCGAGGTCACCGAGTCCCGACTTGGCGATCCACAACTGCGACTTTGCTTAGAGATTGATGCGGGGCCGTATCAAGGGGTAAAGTTCTTCAAGTATTACACAATCAGCTCAGAGGCAGCAGCAGCTTATCTTTATGAAGACGTTTGTCGTTGCGGTATCGAGGCGGCTTCGTTAGTGGAAGTGTTTGAAGTCCCCGATGTATTTCTGGGCTTACGGCTCTTGGTTGAGAAAGTGAGTAATGGGGATCGGGTGTCGTGGTATTTTGTGGATCGGATGGAGAGCCAGGAGGCTGGATTTGATGAGGGTAGAGATCATGAAGTGTGGCAATAATCCGCCCCCAGTGGGCGACTCAACCGTTTACTTTACTGCCAAGGAGTTCTTTCACGCCGTTTTCGCTCCAGAACATCAGGAGGGATTCATCACCTTCTTTCTTCTCAGAGATAAGAGAGTTCAGTACATTGCGCTCCGAGACCTATCTGATGTAGCGGCTCACTTCATTGACAAGCGACACTCGGAGCCTTTATACGATCTTTATTTCAGTGTGGGTATCCAAGCGAGTCCACCTTCCAGAACCAAGTCAAGAGGAACTGCTCGAGACATAGTGGGAATCACAGCCTTTTGGTACGACTTAGACTGCATAGACTGCAGCATTGAGCCTACCTATCGTCAGCTACCAACGAGACTTGAAGCCTTAGAGTTCATCGCCGCTCTGCCCTGGTCACCTTCTATTGTGGTCGATTCAGGTGGAGGTTACCACCTCTACTGGCTACTTCGTGAGCCATGGCTCTTTAGAGATGCAAATGAGCGGGCAGAAGCAGCAGAACTAAGCTTGAACTTTCAAAAAACCATTGGCATGTGGGGGGAGTTCAGAGGATGGGAATTCGACCTTACTGCTGATCTGAGCAGAGTTCTGAGAGTGCCTGGTACGATAAACGGAAAAAAGGGCAGAGAAACAGCGGTCTGGATTGCAAACTTCAATCCTGATGTTCGTTACAACCCTAGTGATTTTGAATCCTATTTATTGCCTTCCAAGGCTTCTATGCCTACAAGGTCACGCCGGGTTTCCAACCCGAAACCTGGGATCGCTTTATCTATCGAGCCGATTATAACGGGTTGTGCCTGGCTTAGGCATTGCATCGACGATGCGGCTACATTACCGGAGCCGGAGTGGTTTGCGATGCTAACCATTCTCGCTAAGCTCAAAGATGGTAAGATCTTAGCGCATCTGTATAGTAATCCCTATTCAGGTTATAGCATGAGCGAAACGGAGTGGAAGTTCGCCCATGCAAGTACCTTTAGAGGCACTTATAGTTGTTCGAAAATCAGCATTATAAGTGGCGGGAAGCATTGCGCTTCCTGCCAGTATCAAGGAAAAATACGAAGTCCCTTGAGCTTGAGTCAACAGGAGTCATTTTCAGCCGAATTAGTCGAGATCAAGGACTTATTACACAGGGATGGTGAATGCATTGAACAAAAGCAGCAAGAAGCGCATCCAAGAGCCAACCTATAAGGAGCTATGTCGCCATTTACCAGTTTTCAGATGGCTTGCGCAGAAAAGTAAGCTATCGGATCATCAGATGCTGGCCCTTTTCACTAATTTGGCCCAATTGGGGGAAGAGGGAAAGGAAATTGCGCAGTTCTTTCTAGACAAGCATGGCCATAAAGTCGATGTGGACGAGCTTTACGAGAAGTGTCAAGGAAAGCCCATCGCCACCTATGAGAGCTTCGCTCTTTTGGGTTATGATGGCTATATTCCCGAAGAATACGATAGTCCGATAGAAGAACTTCTAGATCTCAAGAAGTCAAAGGACATGGCGAATCGGGGTCTATACTATTCCGAACGTGGCCAACTTCGGATTAACGCCAATACTTTTGCGGCTTATGTATTACATCGCTTAGAGTTGGTGTTTGTACTTGGTCAAGGTTTTTTCCTTTACGAGGCTTCAGGGAAGTGGCGGCCGATTGACGATGTGGAGTTGGGCAAGAGATGTCGAGATATCCTCCACGAAGTAGAAGATGGGATATGGATTCAATCTTGGCATGGTGAGTACATGGCTGCCCTACGGTTAGAGGTACCTCAGCTTAATAGTCTGGATCGTGGTGATGAGTTCATTAACGTACAAAACGGAATGCTTGATTTACGGACCATGAACCTCAGACCGCATGCACCGGAGTATTATTCTACGATTCAAACGCCAATACGTTATAATTCGAATGCCACCTGTCCTAAATTCGAGGCGTTCTTGCACTCCATATTTGAAGGGGATCGGGAACGAATTGACCTTATGCAGGAAATTATGGGTTACGTTTTGACGAAGGATATGCGCCTACAGAAGGCCTTCATATTCCATGGTATTGGTTCTAATGGCAAAAGCGTGCTTGCAGACATCATTCGTCACATAGCAGGTGGGGATAACGTGTCGCATGCACCCTTAAATAAGCTTGGGGAACGCTTTGGTCTGGATAATCTTCCTGGTAAGACGGTCAACATCTCCACCGAAAATGAACTGGGTGAAAAGCACCTAAATACGCAGAACTTCAAGGCTATTACGGGTGCCGATACGATTAATGTGGAGCGAAAATATCAGGATTCCTTCAGTTGTGAGCTGTTTTGCAAGTTGGTGGTTCTCGTCAATCGTCTCCCCACGACAAAAGATCATTCTCACGGCTTTTATCGGAGGTTGGTCATAGTTCCGTTCAACAGGGTGTTCACTGAAGCCGAACAGGATCGGGATCTGTTGAGCAAATTACTTGGAGAGCTGGAGGGAATTCTGGCTTTTGCATTACGCGGTTACAAGCGACTTATCGAAAACAATCATCGGTTGACTATTTGCAGTGCTGCAGAACGCGCTTTGAACGAGTATAAAGAAGAGCAAAATCCTGTTCTGGTCTTCATGCGTAAAGAACTGACGTTTGCGGATAACGCTAGTGTTAAGCGCAAAGAGGTCTACTCAGCGTTCCAGGTGTGGGCTAGACAAAATGAGTTCAACGAATTTAGTAGCATGGGAAGGCAGAGGTTTTGGGATCTGTTTAGAGCAGGTGCCTCAGAAGTCGGTTATGATTTTCTCACTAAGAAGATCAAGGGCGAAGTGTTCTTGGATAAGGTGGCACTGAATGGAACAGGTAGACCCCCTCGCAATTCCATGAGTGTTCTGGACTAATGTACCCTAGGTGGCGCAGGTGGCGTAGTAAATCGCAAACTTATTTCAAGATAGATTTCCATTTTCCAACGGAAAATTTTTATATTTTGCAGACCACCTAGACCACCTATTATATAGACCGACATCCATATAAACTATCAGACATGTACTTCAGCCTAGGTATCCAGGCCGATAGCCCACCTGCTGAAGTAAAGTCTAGGGGAAGGGCGGCTGACATCGTTGCTCTCCCCGCTCTTTGGTTCGATTTAGACTGTCAAAATGGCGAAGGAACGAGGAGGTTACCCACACGGCAGGAGGCTTTAGATTTTCTAGACTTTATACCGTTCCCGCCGTCAATTGTCATAGACTCAGGGACTGGGTTTCATCTTTACTGGGTCTTTAGGGAACTGTGGAACCTTGAAAACCAAATAGAGTGGGAAACTGCTGCCCAGCTCAGCTTAGAATTCCAGCTCACTCTTCAAGAGTGGGCTGGTCGGCGGGGTTGGCAGTTCGATATTACAGCCGACCTAAGCAGAGTGCTGCGGATTCCCGGAACTATCAACACTAAGAACGGCGAGCAAAGAGAAGTTCACATCATAAAATTAAGACCTGAAATACTTTATAATCCCTCAGACTTCGAGGGCTACCTAACTGATTTAATAGTGAAAATTAATAAGTCCGGGGCAGGTTCAGTCATAATGCCTCGGGAGCACCTAAGCTGTCTCTTATACACATCT
>DGFF01000036.1:0-2329 GCA_002391545.1 Candidatus Fermentithermobacillaceae bacterium UBA3907
GGTGTGATAGGCAAAGATGATAGGAGATGGGTTGAATTTGCGTCTGAAATGTTGGGAACAGAGTTGGGGAGCGCACAAGTGGCAGGGTTAGACAGCTGGAACGATCCTCGGGGCCTAGCTCTTTTATGTGGGGCAAACGTGATAATGCCAGATATTACTCCAAAGAGATATAGAAATTCCTACGAAATATATCCTGGAAAAGCTAGTTCAGACGGAGAGGAACTGGATTCCATATTACACGAAGTGAAAACGTTGATTAATTCATTGGGAATGTACGTTTCTCCTGAAAGAGGTGACAGCCCTAAGGCAAGATTCCAATTGCGGCAAATAGAGTGAATATAGGCTCGGACAAGAAGTTTAACTGGTAACTAAGAAGGAGAATTGGTTCTTCAGAAAAAGAAAGGATCGTGTAGTTATGAGGAAAGGAACTCAGGAAGCATCATTCATAGATGAACAGAGAATCTTAGAGGCTCTTGATGCAGGCAAAAAATACAGTACTTCAGACGTTCTGGACGTGATATCAAAGGCAAAAGAACTTAAGGGATTGGAATTAGAAGAACTGTCTGCCCTTCTTTGGGTAGATGATCCTGAAATAGAAGAAGAAATCTACAAAGCGGCACGAGAGATTAAAGAGGAGATCTACGGCAAGAGAATCGTATTTTTCGCACCCCTTTACGTTAGCGATTATTGCGTAAACAACTGCAAATACTGTGCATATAAGATCGATAATGATTATTCGAGGCGAAAACTATCAGCAGACGAAATACAGGAAGAAGTTCGGGTAATATTGGACATGGGGCATAAACGCATTGCACTTGAGGCAGGTGAGGATCGGGTAAATTGTCCTATTGAGTATATCGTTGAGGCCATGGAGACGATTTATGATACATCGTCCGCTAACGGAAGGATTCGACGGATTAACGTAAATATTGCGGCTACAACAGTTGAAGAGTACAAAATGCTTAAAGACGCAGGTATTGGAACTTACATTTTGTTTCAAGAAACTTATCATCGAGACACATACAGAAGGGTTCACTCTGGTCCCAAGGCAGATTACGATTGGCATACAACGGCTATGGATCGGGCTTTCACAGCTGGGATAGACGACGTTGGACTAGGTGTCTTGTTTGGCCTTTATGACTGGCGATTTGAAACTGTGGCCCTTCTTATGCATGCTCAATATCTAGATAAAACTTATGGTGTTGGACCCCACACTATATCGTTTCCAAGGCTTAGGCCAGCCTACGGGATGTCTCTCAGAGATTTCCCCTATGTAGTGGCCGACGAAGATCTTAAACGAATTGTGGCTTCTTTGCGGTTAAGCGTGCCTTACACAGGGATGATTCTTTCAACAAGGGAAGAACCTGCTTTACGCGATGAAATAGTTGCCTTGGGTATATCCCAACTAAGCGCCGGTTCCATGACTGGTGTAGGTGAGTACACAGAATCGGTGCAAAAGGCGATAGATTCGTTAAGGTATGACGAGCCCCCACAGTTCGAAGTTGGGGATCATCGTTCCTTGGACCAAGTTATCCAGGACATGCTGCCTCATGGATACATTCCTAGTTTCTGCACTGCGTGCTATCGCTCAGGAAGGACAGGGGAGAACTTTATGAGCCTTGCCAAGACGGCCCATATACATGAGATGTGCCAGCCAAACGCGCTGTTAACGTTTGAGGAATATTTGTGCGATTACGCTTCTCCTGAGACTATAGATTTAGCGAAACCAGTTATGGAGAAAGCGCTTTCAGAAATACGTCCTGAAAGCCTCCGAAAAGAGTGCGAAAAGAGATTGGAAAGAATTAAGTCAGGTGAGAGGGATCTGTTTTTCTAGGGGAAGTGCTGCGCGTTTCATGAAAGGGGAAGATGTTATTGAGCCTTGAAAAGACTCCCAGGGCTAATAGAGTGCACATAGGCATATTTGGCCGAAGAAATGCAGGGAAATCTAGTTTGATCAATGCGATCACAGGACAGGATATTGCCTTAGTTTCCGATGTACCGGGGACTACTGCAGATCCTGTTTATAAGTCTATGGAGCTTCACGGCGCTGGTCCTGTGGTGTTCATAGACACCCCCGGCATCGATGATGTAGGGGTATTAGGGAGTGCTAGAGTTAGCAGAGCCTCCAAAGTGTCTTCCAAGACTGATATAGCCGTAGTTGTTGTCGATCCAGAGTTAGGATTGGGAGAGCGTGAAGAGAGATTGCTCGAGGATTTCTTGAAAAACTCTGTGCCCACTGTTTTGGCTTTGACCAAGAGAGATATTTGGCCTGAGAAAGAGTGCCTTGACAATGTTAGGCGGCACGTCGATGAGATTTATGAGCGGATAG
>DGFF01000036.1:2497-5898 GCA_002391545.1 Candidatus Fermentithermobacillaceae bacterium UBA3907
GATATAGTGTTTCTGGTTGTTCCTGTGGATCTTCAAGCGCCAAAGGGTAGGCTTATCCTTCCTCAGGTGCAAACCATCAGGGATGTAATTGATCATAACTGTATCGCAGTTATGGCAAAGACCGAGGAAATTCCCGACATGTTGAAAAATTTGAAGGAGGGTCCGAAACTTGTCATAACAGATTCCCAAGTGTTCGAACAGGTTAACCAGATGTTGCCTGCGCACATTCCTCTGACTTCTTTTTCCATATTGTTTGCTAGGCACAAAGGGGATCTTGATGAACTTGTGAAAGGCGCCAGAGCGTTAAGCCAGCTCAAGCCCTATGACAAGGTGCTTATCGCTGAAGCATGTACACATCATCCGATTGAGGATGATATTGGCACTTACAAGATACCCAAATGGCTCGAAGAAAAGGTTGGAGGCCCCATCAATTTCTCATGGCACAGAGGAGGTGATTACCCACCAGATCTAGGGGATTTTAGAGTGATAATTCATTGCGGTGGTTGCATGCTCAATCGTAAAGAAATGTTGTGGAGGATCAAGGAGGCAAAGAACGCTGAGGTTCCAATTGCCAATTATGGAATGACAATTGCATATGCCAAAGGTATCTTAGATAGGGCCCTCGCTCCCTTGGGATATAGTGTGTAAATGTGGCCATTGCGCTTGAGTCAGATAGTCTGTTATACTTTATTTTGCCCAGGAAATCGAAATTTAACATTTTGCAGTGGGGACTTAGCTCAGCGGCAGAGCGTTCGGTTCACATCCGAAAGGCCACAGGTTCAAGCCCTGTAGTCCCCACCATTTATTTGCAAGAATTGCCTCCTATGCTTTTCCACGTTAGTTTGTTGGGGAATTCTCACTGAGGGTATATTATGTGAACGAGATCTGTAGATAAGGGGGAGGATTACGTGGATTACCTAGAACAGTTTTTTGAGTTTTTATCCATACCGAGTATAAGCGCGCTTCCAGAACACAAATCTGACATAGAAAGAGCTGCCCACTGGTTAAAGGAAAGGATGATTAGGGCAGGAATGGATGAGGTTAGAATCATCTCAGGTGCAGGTAACCCCATAGTATTTGGGCGTAAAAGCGCCCAGACGGCGAGTGCTGAGCCAGTTCCAACGGTGCTAATCTATGGGCACTACGATGTTCAGCCTGCAGATCCTTTTGAAGAGTGGCATTCGCCTCCATTCGAGCCCAAGATTAGAGACGGAAAGATTTACGCAAGGGGTTCAGCAGACGACAAGGGCGGTGTGTTTCCTGCAATAATTGCAGCCGAGGAAGTCATAAAAGATAATTCGCTTCCTATAAATTTGAAGTTTCTGTTTGAAGGCGAGGAAGAAATCGGTAGCCCTACGTTAAAAGGGCTGTTAGAGGAGTACAAGGATCTTTTTGAGTGCGACATGATTTTGTCTGTAGACGGTGGAATGTACTCGAATGAGGTGCCTTCGATTACAACTGGGTGTCGGGGGTTAGCTGCCATTCAAATTGATGTGTTAGGGCCTAGTACTGATGTACACTCGGGCGGACACGGTGGAGTAATCAATAACCCTATTCAGGCTCTTTCCCACATTTTATCTAGTATGAAAGACCAAGAGGGTAGAATTACAGTCGAGGGTTTCTACGATGACGTGGTAGCGGTTACAGAAGAAGAACGGAAGGCCTTTTCTGAGGTGCCTTTTTATGAGGACGCATACCTACAAGAGATAGGTGTTCCTGCTCTTTTTGGAGAGCCCGAATATACTCCCGTTGAAAGGATGTGGATTCGCCCTAGCCTTGACGCTAACGGAATTTGGGGAGGTTTTCAAGGCGAAGGCGTAAAGACTATTATTCCGGCGCGTGCTGGGTGTAAGATTACATGTCGTCTGGTGCCCGACCAAGACCCAGAAAGCATATGCAAAGCCCTGGAGACACACGTTCGAAGACACACTCCCAAGGGGGTCATTTCCTCAGTAACCGTATTTCCAGGAAACTCTAAGCCATATGCAATTCCAGAAGACCATTCAGCTCTTGCTGTAATCAGAGAAGTTCTTTACGAGTTGTATGGGAAAGAACCTATCAACGTGCGTTTAGGTGGAACCTTGCCTATAGCCAGGGCGTTTTTAGACGTATTCGGCACTTACCTGTTTTTCTTTGCTATGTCAGGTCCTGATTCCAATGCTCACGGCCCCAACGAATTCATAAGAATAGAAGAACTGAAAAGGCAAAAGGAAGGGCTTAAACTGTTTTGGAATAGATATGGTCATGCGGCGATAAAATAAATTAGGCCAGGCACATGGGAAAAGTTACTATAAATGCCAACGTCCGCGGCTTCATACATGATCCTTTGTAGCTGCGGACGCACTGGCTCACACATTCTCATCTAGTCTATATCCATATTACTCTTCCATGATTTCTCTGAGTCGTTCCAAGAAGAGGTCGTTTTCTTCCCGGCTGCCAATAGATACCCTCAAACAATTCTCAAGAGACGGCCTGTCCGAATAGTTTCTTACGCCTATCCCCCTCTTTTTGGGGCTTGATTGATCTTTGTCATCAGTTAATGGTTCTGCTAGCTTTGCCGTTACTTCTTCTGCAGGTTTTTCTGTACGGAATAGCAAAAAGCTAGTATTAGACGGGAAAGGCTGGACTCCTTTTATCTTAGAAAGGGCCTCGAACATTCTTTCTCTTTCTTCGATAATAAACTCAATAAGTTTCTTCCTGTACTCTTCGTTCTCCAAAGCTACTTGGGCTACGGCGAGAGACAAAGAGTTTACGTTCCATACTTGCCTGACTTTGTTCAACTCATAGGCTATCTCAGGAGTAGTTATGCCGTAGCCTACCCTGATCCCTGCTAAGCCAAACGCTTTTGAGAAAGTTCTCATGATGATCACGTGATCATACTTGTCGAGCATGTAAAGGGCGTTAGGATTTCCAAAGTCCCAATATGCTTCGTCTATGGCTACCACCATTTTGCTGGCTTTTACAATAGACTCTATTTCTTCCATAGGGAAAGCATTGCCAGTTGGGTTGTTGGGATTGCACAGGAACAAGATGCCAGGTATGCCCTGATCTTCTGCATGACTTCCTTCAAATGTGGTGGCTTCTTCGATGAGCCTGGGAACATCCAGTTTGAACCCTTCCAAAAGGGGAACACCCACAAAGGGGACCCCCTGGACGATAGCGCTCATCTCATATGATTCGAAAGTAGGCACATGAGCTACGACCTTTGCACCAACGCCGAATGCTCTTACACACAACCTAATCATTTCGTCCATGCCATTTGCTATGACTATTCTATTGGGCTCTACGTTGTAATAAGAAGCTAAAGACTGCCTAAACCGTTCCATATCTTCACCAGAATAGCGGTTAAATTTGATCTCAGCTATACGCTGAAGAGCCAGTTCTTTCAATTCTGGGGGAAA
>DGFF01000128.1:0-1797 GCA_002391545.1 Candidatus Fermentithermobacillaceae bacterium UBA3907
TCCTTTAGGCTGTTTGGTGTGGCATCTTTGCCATGTAACTCCACAAAAGTACTGCCTAATTGCTCTTACCAAGCCCCTATGATTGGATCTAGATTCTTGCACAGTTCAGATACCGCACAGCTCCTCTGTGATTCGACTCACCTTCCTAGTAGAGACTCCGCTTTACGAACCATTCCTATGCACTCCAAGTTGTTCGATTCTTTCGTGTGGCTCTGTTCTTTGACCTGCGCCTTAGTTACTTGATCTAGAATCTATTCAAGTAGCTTAGCTAACCATAAATCCTGACAGTTTCCCAAGAGAGATTCTGCAAATCTCCTGAAGCTACGGTAATCTTGTATTGAGCCAATTCGAAATTCGTCTAACCGCGAGTTTTGAATCTGGCTCCTTTCTTTTTCAGAAAACTCAATTTACACAATTACATGGACTCAACTCTCGGCAGAATGATATTCTTAAATAGAGGTGATAGAAGTGAAAAGGATAATTGCCATGATGCTGGCAATTGCTTTACTATTCACATTATCAGCCTGTGGTACAGAACAGACATCATCAGCGCCGTCTGCGACAACAAACCAGCCGACTGAAACCATATCTCCTTCAGAACCGCTTGCCCCTTATCAGGTAGCTGAAACCGTTCCGTTTACCCCGACAGAAATTCATGATATTGTTTCGGCAGAGATTCATGAGTCTTTCGGAGACTTTATCATCACAGACAAAGAATCGTTATCCTGGATTGAGCAGCATTTCGGAACAGCTGATAAACTCGAGGGGATGACCAAATGCCCGTTTTCAATGACAATATATTTGTTCCGCGAAGACGGCACAGTAGGAACTGTTATGCCTGCAGAAGACAGCTGTGATATCTTTCTGTCGGACGGAATCTGCTATGACTATAATGCCGGGGACAACACAGATCTGTTCAAGATTTTTGGTATCGAGCCAAACAGTAAAACCGTTGAGACAACATATGAAGGTGAAGAGCGCATTGTGACAGTCCGACAGCTCTACTGGTATCAGGAGAACGACTGCACCGTTTACAGATATGATAATCAAAATCGCCTCATCAGTTCGGAGCAGAAGAACGCAGATGGTTCATACGGGAATTGCCGGACATATGAATACGATGAAATGGGACACTGCGTTAAGCAGACACTTTACGCTGGAGACAGTGGACTGTCAGGAAATCCGTTCTATACACTGACCTATAATTATGACCTTGATGGGCTGGGTCTGATAAGCACTGTAAGGAACGATGCCGACGGATATCATGAGGAATTCGAGTTCCGAGGAAGCGAAGAATACATTTCTGTGACTGATGCGGCGAAAGCTTATATTCAAGATTTGCCTGAAAAGGATACAATTACTGATATCGAATCTCCTTTTGTCATAAAAGTATCGTGGCCGGATTCTGGAATATATGTTCCGGCTGAAAACTACTCAGCTGAGGTTGAAGTTGAGAATAATCTAGTCTATTTGCTGTCTTACAAGACATCAAGTGACTTTATGCTTGGCAGTTTAATAATTTATATAGATTGCCAGTCAAATGTGATTGGGCTTGGCTATAGTGATTGATGCACCCCCATAAGGGTCATTCTCTAAAATTATTGTTCCTATTTTATACCCGGGAATCTTGTAAACACTGGCTTTTCAGCACTTTATCGCTTGCTTTCTGCCCCCTGCATTGTGGCAAGTTGTCACTTATTTCTCCGAATTAGCGGCCTTTCCCATATCCGCGCTAACGATTATCAGCAAGGACGCTCACCATCGCTAAAGAAATGGTGCAGGAGATAAAAAGAAGTG
>DGFF01000128.1:2003-5365 GCA_002391545.1 Candidatus Fermentithermobacillaceae bacterium UBA3907
AATCTCTGGTTCCGGCGGAAAATCCGTTGTGATACTCATAGGGGTTAGATCTTCTGTATTCGGATTATAATTCAATAGGTGCTGCTCATCGAAATACCATTTGCTTGCGCTCTCACCAGTAACGTCGTCATAATTGACAACTCGAATTGTGCCGTCGTCGTTCCATTCCCATTTATATAGTCTATTCCACGTTTCATCGTCAGCCCATTCATGCATTGTATTATCGTCGTAAAATCTGTAGTAATACCCTTTGCCTACTAGATCCTCTTCGCTGTAAAGGAAATAGCCGAGATCTACATTACCCTCACCGACTACCCGCCATACATTATTCGTTAGTAGGGCGGTCTTTTCTTCGATTGAGAGTGCTGTGTAATCCTCTGAAGACGTAATGTCAGGTTCTGCTGAGGCCTCGGAACCCGATGGATCGGACGGTACAGCGCTGCTCGGACCTGATTCTTCGGGAGACGGCGATGCAGAGCAGCCTACCATAAGAATTAACAGACTACAAATTACCAGGACAATTGGCAATTTTTTCATTATAACACTCCCCTAACAATATATTTCGAATACCATTTTCGATGTATTATACGATATGCGTACAGTTATTTAAAGCCCCTCGCGGTTATCTTTCGCCATACCGATACACTGCTTTTATACCTGGTGGTCGAGCAGATATCCCATGGGCATACTGGGCAATAAAGAATAAGGATATCTACATATGAAAGGATTATAGCAGGACTCACTGACTTTGAAATATGGACAGTAAAAATAATTGTCAATACATAAAATTACTACATTAACAGGGCGCTTTTAATGCTGCTAGCCTCTGATGAGACCCATGTTATGGTTCGTGCCTTTAGTCTGATAATGAGCAACTCATTGGGCAATAGTGGTGTTCAATTTTAACGATTTCAGGCGCGAGTGTTAATTTTATCAATAGATGGTACTAACGCCATTGAGAATCGAGTTCTCCGGAACTTTGTAAACCCTGGAGTATGTATGGAATAAGTTAAGTAATGCAGTTTTAATGCAATTAAAGAACAAAGAGATTAGCAGGGGGAAGTCCATATTTCTGTGTAAATTACCCTCGGCTAGATACATTTTTAAAAGATCCTCGTTACATTATGTGTTTGTCCATTTCTCGTCCTTTCCCATGAGCGGGGCGCCTAGTGAAGTAGTACGCAATCTCTTACGATATCTCTCAGAAAGTAAAAGCACTGCTCCAGCATCGTAGAATTCAGCTTCAAGTATGCTCATATCCTTAGGTGTTTTATCTTCATCTGGCGCTGCTAAAACGGATCGCACATGAGAGTACGCTTCGTCCTTTGGGCCGTTTGCTTTGGCATCTACCAGTCAAAAAGGATGCTGGTCATCTGAAAGTGGCGTGTTGAACTAAGCCTCCATTATTGGATCTAAATTCTTGCAGGTTCAGACACTGCACAACCCCTCTGAAATCTGGCTCACCTTCCTAATAGACACTCCGTTCACCGCCGTCTCTATTAGGACTAATAGAAGTGCTCATTCGATCCTTTGATATCTCAAGAACATCTCGGTTGAGAAGCTATGATCTCGAATCCTGCGGACATGAAGTGGAATGTTACCTACTTGCACAGTTACGCAAGGTCATCTACCAAGTCGTACTTAAGTTTCGCATTTGGGTATTGGTCATATTTAATACGTTTATCTTTTTGGAGTCTGCCAATGAGAACGTAAGGAGGCATATTATGTTCTGCACAGAACTGTTCGATGCAAGGCAATGAATAATCTCCTCGTTCGACAAAACTACGGTACTCCTCTGCATCGATCAGAACATTCGCAGCAAATTCGTCTGCTCGATTCTCTGCCTCGCCTTTTCTTGACTCATAATCAATTAGTTTGTCTTCAACGTCTCCGTTAACGATGTGTCCGATCTCATGAAAGAACGTGAACCAAAAGATGTCTGCGAATTTTCGCCTAACAGTCATGACCAAGCTTAACGTGCCATCGTCATTCTTTTTTATCACGCCCTGAACCGGAGCACCCCTAAAATGTCTAACGATCGAAAATTTGATCCCACACTCGGCTAGGTATTCTTTCAGCTGGAACTCAATCTCGGTTATATCTTCTTCAAACATCAGTTCTTTCATCAAAGGTATCTTTTCTTTTAACTTCTGTATATCGAGCTTTTGCTCAACCTTTTCTTCTTCTGTGATCAAATCGCACATCCTCAACCATGTAAGCAAAACATACGGATCTACCTTGGCAGCTGTTTCTACACGATACGCAACTGCTTCCGATACCTTTGGAATTTGTTCCAAGTTGCTAACGTTCAGAAACTCCCTCAGCTGAATAACTAGGGTTGGACCATATGCCTGAGGATCCAGCAATCCCTTTTGCTTCAGATATTTGGTTATATCCTTCAACTTATCAAGAATCTCAATTTCATTATCTGAGATCATCTTTATGTCCTCGAACTCAGCCAGTTCCTTATCGTAATTTGCTTGTAAATTAATCCAAAAACTAGTATCGACACCCAAAGCATATTCCAGTCTCTTGGCAAATTTAACTGAAATGCCCTTTCTACCATTGATTACACTGCTCACATGTGATTCTGTAACACCTGTTCTTAGCGCCAGCTCTTTCTGGCTCATACCCCTTTCATCAAGGATCTCTTTCAAAGTCTCCCCTGGATGAACGATAAACTCAAGGGATAAGCCACTCGTTTTTTCGGCCATGATAATCTACAAGCCCCCTTATGATAACCGAATCGCACTTTTCAAAAGAAGCGTCATCTGACTCTTCCATGTCCGGCTTAACAATAAGTCTAATATTCCCTGAAACAGCGATGCCGTACCACCCTTTCAAATCGTCAACCAAGGAATGCGGTTTTCCCAATCCTGTTTTGAGGTAGATAGCGAAATTTTCAGCAGGTTTTAGTTCATTGCACCTTTTCTTTGTATTCCTTGCTATGTCGATCCCTATCTTCTTTTTCATCAATTCAAAATCGTCGAAATACCTTTTTGCTGTTGGGTTTTCATATTTGAATCTCACGCCCCGCACCGACATCTAAGTTAACCATGTGGTTAACTTAACTTATTGGTTAATTAAATTATAGATTGGATGCAAGTTTTTTCAAGGATGGCTGAAAATATTCGCTATAGAACACTCCGGACCATTCTTGAAAGGGTCTATTGCTGGTTATGATTACAGACTGACGCTTACATGCTTGATTGATTACCTGGAAGAAATGAGTGGAAGCAGTTTTATCCAGGCTAAGGTACTTGTCCAAACGCTCAAGTTCTCGTTGGAATGTAGCATCAGCGAAAGAAGCGTAAAGTTGTGATGTCAGTTCTTGAGCGGTAATAAAGAGCACTTTGTAGCCT
>DGFF01000128.1:5533-8803 GCA_002391545.1 Candidatus Fermentithermobacillaceae bacterium UBA3907
AGCACTTTGTAGCCTAGAGCAATGGACAAGTGGGTTTTTCCAATTCTACTGGGACCGAGGAACAAAGTATTTTCAGCAGAACGTAGAAAGTCTAGGTTGGCCAATGCTCTAATCTTAGCCTCGTCTACGGTGGGTTGTAATGGGAAATCAAAATCATCTATTATCCTGAGACTTGGGAATTTGGCCTTGTTAAGATTGGACTATCTAAGCGTTACGTCTCTGGCTGAAACCTTTTCCGTCGACTTTTCCTTAGCCGAAATGCCCCCTGTCAGCCTGTGTTTGCTCACCGGTGAGAGTTTCAACTGGGCGATACGTGCGCTCATCCTGGGGCTTAATGTCCTGGATGTACCGTTTGAGTCTCGTTCACTCCTTGACCGTCAAGATACTTGATTCCCATTTATCGGGATTTTAATCTGTCTGCTCACAGAATACTATATAACCTTCGTATTTTAGATTTCATTTAGTATGTTTTGAAAATATAATTTTCCTCTTGGATCATCATTTTTGAAATAGTCGATAAGATTAAAATCAATCATTCGTGTTTTTAGTTCGTCTTTTAAAAACTTCTGGTATGCTTCATTCTCCGAGTAATAGTTCAATATAAGATTTCCCTTTTCCATCTCATTTTTTAATTCTAAATATAAATTTGAAATTCGTTTTTCACTGAGAACGGGAACGCTACGCTCACAAACATACTCATGTTCCCAGCTAGTCTGTCCATTCTTAAAATATCTTTCATCGACTGTATAGACTGAACATGATTTATTATCATATATTTTTTTAAAAGCATCAGGATAACACTCCCAAACAACAGCCTTTCCATCATCTACATCTAGTAACAAATCAAAATCATCCTTCTTTGCTCCAAATAATAACGCAACAGTCAATATATCTATAGCGTAGACATAAGCTTTGCCATGGCTCGAGATACTAGGTTTCAGCTCCTCTATTCCTTTAACTGGCGATACGTGGTACATTGTTCTCCCCCCTTTCAACTATAAATTCTACCATTTATCACAATCTTCAAGTAGCTTATAATTCTTGTGTTTTGTAATGTCATACTTATCTTACAAGAATGGTCTGACACCTCTTTAGTGCAAAATACATTTGCTACCATCCATAACCGTTATCTCAAGTTGAGTCCATTTATGGGGATTTCCATATGTCCCCTCGCACTTGATCGCAGCAGCTGAGAATTGCCTAACGGAGCAGCTAAACATCTAGGTTCCTGAATCTCATCTGAAGTCGAAGGCTTAAGAAAACTCTTAAGAATCTCTTTGTCCTGGCAGACTATCATTCTCTTAGGTGACATTACTCTGAATTTATCATAAAAAAAGCTGCGCATCTTCATCGCAAATCAGATTCATTGAAAAGACTTCAATCATTTTCGCAAAAGCAAAGCAAGTTCTATTTACCTAGAGAGCACTATGTACTGTTACTTAATTATAATACCCTTCGTACAACACCTTGCCCGAATCGCTGTAAGCTACGATTTTGACGTCAGATGAACTTTGGATGTCCAAATCATAAAGATCTGCCCACCAAAACCCATTCTTGATTTTAGCTGTGACAGTCTTTCCTGAGTTGATGTTTATCAGCTCGATCTTTGTTACATTAGGATCCCTTACCCAGCCTGCGCTACCCCAGCCCGTGCGTGTAGAGCTGCGGTAATCCCCAAGGACAATGCTCAACTTATCTTTAGAAAAAGAAGCCTCCGATTTCTCATGTCCATATGGAGAAAGTTGGAGTGCTCCCCGCCCCCAATTAGCAGTCCACACCTGATTTCCTTCCCAATCTGTCGTCTCCTTGAAAAAGCCACTCACAAATTCTTCCCTGTCAGGCTCAGCTGGCAAGCGTGGTATAGTGATACTGGCCAATGCAATGACTATATATCCATCTCCTTCCGGTTCAAATACATAGTATGTAAGTTCTTTGAGGCGCCAGCCTCGGGGATTAAGGCGATAAAACTCTTCGATCTCTTCCGTTATACCGAGGGGTACATCATCTTTGTTTAGGGGAACAGGTTTCACAGTGCAACCTGGAACGCATGTAAGGAAACTGCAAATCACCAAAATTGTAGATATGGTGTAAAAACTTCTCGACATAATTGCACCTCCCCAATTGGCAAAAGGCCACTTGCCAATCGTTGAATAAGCCAAGCTGACATGACTCTACGGTGTGCTCGAGGGATAGCCTTCAAAAAGGACCCACTCTTCGTCACCCCGTATGTATCGCATCGTTCCGATTTTATAACCCGGGTTAATGTATCCGGTCACATTTTCGCGTGAGTAACGGTCTTCTCTTTTCATCGGTTCCAGTCTTCCGGGCTTACGTTTATAGGTCAGCGTAGGAACATCAACAAAAAAGTCTTCTACTGGAGCATCGGGATTATCCGGGTCAATATCACAGAACACGATTTTCTTCCCATCGCGGCTGACACTTACGCCCGTTCCGTATTCTCCCTGAACGCTTCCCTTTCTGCCAAACGCTTTTACGAAATCTATTCCAAAGGTTATCTCTCGGTTCTTCAAGTCGTACCCAAAGAGGCCAAAGTCCCCATAGAAAATGATAAAGTCCTCGCTTTCAAACGCAACTACAACACCTACGCCTGGATTCGCGTTCAAATCCAATTTGTCAAACGCCAGTTCTGAAAGGCTTCGACTCAGCTGTAAATCCCCCTGCACATACAAAACGGCCACCGTCCTAATCGCGAGCGCAAGCAGGATGATTGCAGCTATACCAAACACAAGTTTCTTATGGCGCATGTATTTCACCTTTCTTTTGGGCTAGCATTAGCAAAAGTGAAGAATCTATGTGCTTTTGGCTAATCATATTTTGGTAACACGATCCTGTACAAACGTTACCAGCCAGTAGCCTCCTGGGCAACTATGATATTGTTCTTTATATACAATTCTGTAACTAATGAAAATTGTCGATAAAGACGCTTGCTTGCAGCTTAAGCATCTGGCGAAGTCGTTCCATGGATGGCCACACATTTGCCTTCTAAGCTCTCATTTTCGAAAGACCTAGGATTTCACACCCAAACTGCCTCGGCGATAACCCCTTGTTTAGCGGTGCTCAGCGCAACCGAGCGGGTAATGCATCTAAGAATATCGAGCTCATCTTCTGAACCAGGTACCCGAAAATAGCGTGAAGTTTACCTCATGAAATTCATGAGATCATCTCCATCTCTTATGTCCGCAGCTTGTTTTTCAAGTTCGCTCAACAGTTTCCCGAGGTTCTTTGCTCGTCTCCATCATATTGCCCACT
>DGFF01000001.1 GCA_002391545.1 Candidatus Fermentithermobacillaceae bacterium UBA3907
AGATGTGTATAAGAGACAGTCCTTTAAGCCTGACCCTAATTTATATAGCGCTTGGTCTGAATCTATAAGCGGACAGATTGAAGCAATGCAGCTCTTAGTGAGTTTAGGCGAGAAATATGGTGTTCCCCGTGGTTGCTTGGTTACTGCTATGGATGATTGTGAGGGTAGTTTGGAGAGATTCTTGTTTATGGTCCTTGAACACGACGAAAATGTATCTGAGGTTAGAATGCAACTCAAAGAGAAACCCAGGGATCTGGGCGAGATAGCTTCCGAGATATTCCCTGATGTGCCTGACCCCGAGCGGGTATTGGTGGCACTAGTTGAATTGGCTGTTAGAGCTAGACTCGATAGCGCCTCAGCGCCTCTTTTGCCTGCACGATACCATCTATTTGTGAAAGCTATTGAAGGTGCATATTTGCAGTTTAATCCGGAACCAATACTAAGTCTTGAACCGCGAGATGCCGAGGAGTGTGAAGGCAGAACGTGGCCAGTATTTGAAATTGCCATTTGTCGAAACTGCGGTCAGGTATATCTTTGTGGGCAGATTGAGCCTAGTACGGATGGTTCCCCTGCTAAGTTAAAGCAGATTACAGGCGAATATGAGGTCGGAAAAGAAGAATACTTTATGGTTCTAAGTGGGATCTCAGAGCCTTCTGTTGATGATGAGGACGAGCTGGTGGTTTTTGGTGAGTTGGAATCTACAAGAGGTGAGCTTTTTGTATTGTGCACTTCTTGTGGAGCGATTTGGGCTAAGGATTCGTTGGGAGGCGCTTGCGGTTGCAGCTCTGATTATCATTTGCTGCTTGAAAGGCCGCAAAAAGGTCCCGTATGTTACTGTCCCGCGTGCGGCAGACGAAATCCAACGGGCATGGTACGGAGGTTTTTGACAGGGCAAGACGCTACTGCCTCAGTAATTGCTACTTCTATGTATCAGTCACTTTGTGCCTCAGAACAAGCAGGCGATGAGACACATTCTTTTCAAGGGGACATCGCCGCAGATAGGGTTTCAAATGGTTGGCTTGTTGAAAGACCTTCTAAGGACCCAATTACGTCCCAAAAGCTATTGGTGTTTTCTGACAACAGGCAAGACGCAGCCTTTTTCGCGCCTTACTTTGAGCGTACGTATGAACGGATTTTGTTTAGATCTCTACTATATAGAGTTATATGCGAAAACCGTAGTGCGATAAAAGAAGAGCCATGGCGACTGAGTGAGTTGGTTAGTCCTCTGCGAAAGCTGGCTCTAAGAGCAGAGATACTGCCATCAGAAGTAGAGGTTAGTTTGCGCGAACAAAATGCCATGATTTGGAAATGGATTCTCTACGAGTTTCTGCGCTACGATCGACACAACAGTCTGGAGAGTTTGGGCATGGTTTCTTTTTGCCCAGTGAGATCCCAACACTGGAAACCTCCTGACCCATTACTTGAGTCTCCTTGGAATCTGAACGAAGAAGAGGTTTGGGGGCTTATAAGAGTGCTCCTCGACACGCTGCGGACAAATGGGGCTGTTCTTTTTCCTGAGGAAGTGGATCCGAGAGATGATCTGTTTGCTCCCAGGAATAGACGCTACTACGTTAGGCAATTTAAATCAGATACCAAATTTAATGTTTTGGCATGGAACCCTTCGGAGAACAGGGCAAATGCACGTTTGGATTTTCTTGTTCGATTGGCCGAAAGGATAGGAATAGACGATCCTCAGAAAGAAAGCAGAAAAGTGTTGGATCAGATATGGGATAAGCACTTTGCATTGGGCAATCCGCTAAGCGTATGGGATCCCTACTTTGAATCATTTACTTTGCGTAATCTGGGCACTGTTTACCAAATGCGTAATAATATGTGGACTCTTGATATTCCAGGTCCAAATGAGCCTGAGACTGCGGGTTGGTATAGGTGTAATGTATGTGGCCTTGTGTCGCGGGTTAGCGTCAAAGGTGTATGCCCTAACTATGGATGTACGGGGACGCTACAAGCCCTACCAGGTAATGAACATCTTGATACAGAAATTACAGACGGCTTGTTCGATAACCACTATGCTAGATTATACAAAACCTTGATCCCTGTACCATTGAAAGCACAGGAACATACCGCCCAGCTTGCGCCAGAGGCGGCTGCAGAGCTTCAGACGGAGTTTTCTCGTGGTTTAGTCAACGTGTTGAGTTGCTCAACTACGTTTGAACTAGGTGTCGATCTAGGCAGTCTGGAATCTATTTTTCTACGAAATATGCCTCCTACGCCTGCTAACTACGTTCAGAGAGCGGGCCGTGCAGGGCGAAGGACTGAAAGCGCAGCTTTTATTGCTACCTATGCGCAACGACGTTCCCACGACCTAGAGTATTTCCGTAATCCCCATCGAATGGTTGCAGGTGTTATTAAGCCTCCTCAGATAAGCCTTAGCAACGAAAAAATAATCAATCGTCACATTTATGCGACGGCCCTATCTTACCTGTGGAGATCGAATAGGCAGCTGTATGGGGATGGTCGAGTAAAGGATTTCTTTCACGACGGTTTAGGAATTCGGGAATTTGAACGGCTCCTGGATGACAAGCCAAAAGATTTGTTCGATTGCCTCTTGCGCATTGTACCTGAAGACATGCAGTTGGAAATAGGTGTTCAGGACTGGTCCTGGATTCATGGGCTATTTGACCGTGAGAAAGGAAAGTTGATGCTGGCCGCCTATGAGTTCGATGGCGAAGTCGAAACTCTTGAGAAGCAGTTGG
This sequence comes from Candidatus Fermentithermobacillaceae bacterium UBA3907, assembly GCA_002391545.1. Lineage (GTDB taxonomy): Bacteria > Bacillota > Sulfobacillia > Fermentithermobacillales > Fermentithermobacillaceae > UBA3907. The sequence continues at coordinate 2,715 of DGFF01000001.1, forward strand.
AGTTCTTGCGAAGTCGTAGAGAGCCATCTGACCATGTTGTAAGAACGTTGAATACAATCGAAACCAGACGCCTCATAGATTATTTAGCTTCCAAGAGCGTACTACCCAAGTACGGTTTTCCTGTTGATTCTGTTGAACTCCGTCTCAATGTTGATTCGGGGTATACTTCGAAACTACAACTCGAACGGGACTTAAAGATTGCTTTGTCGGAATATGCTCCTGGAAGCAAAGTAGTGGCTGGGGGAAGAGTGTGGACCAGCCGCTATTTGCGCTTGCTTCCCAACCGCGATCTGGTACGCTACCGATATGCCATATGTGACAAGTGTGGGAGCTACAACCGAGTTATAGACGAATCCGAGGAGCAGCTATTGTTTTGCGATTGTTGCCATGAACCTCTGGACAAAGTTTCTCAACGCGGGACTTACGTAGTTCCGGAGTTTGGATTTGTATCGGAATCATGTCCTCCGGCGAAACCTTCCGAGTCTAGGCCCCGTAGATATCCATTTCCAAAGACATATTTCTGGGGTCCTTCTCTAAAGGATCCTGAGACTGAGGCCGAGATAGATCTCAACGGCGTGAAAGTACGGGGAGTCACTGCTTCTAAAGGAAAGATTGCGGCAATTAGCGCCCCATATGGCAGACCTTTCCTGATCTGTCCAGATTGCGGTTATGGGATACATCAGGGAGATATAGGGAATAAGAAATATAGAAAAGAGCACAAAGATCCGTACCAGAATGTTTGTAAACAGGGACTATCCCAACTAGCTTTGGGACATGAATTCGAAACAGACGTGTTACTCATTACATTTGAAGGTTATCAAGATTACAGGGACGGCTTTTGGCGTTCTCTTCTTTATGGTCTTTTGGAAGGATTGTCCTTAGCGCTAGAGGTGGAAAGGTTTGACCTAGATGGCTGTATATTTCCGAAAGAAGGAAGGACAGGTTCGCCAGCCCTCGTTCTGTTTGATGATGTACCAGGCGGTGCCGGACATGTGCGGCGGGCTGCAGACAGTTTTGTTCTAAGAGAGATCCTGGAGAAGACGGAGTCATTCTTATCTTCCTGTGAGTGTGGAACTTCGTGCAGCGGATGTTTGAGAAACTTCAGGAATCAGTATTGGCACAGCAAGTTGAACAGAAAGTGGGTGATAGAATTCCTTCAGGAGCTGCTGAATTGAAGCAAAAGTGACAGGGCTTTTTACTTCATGCTGGTATGGTGGTGCTATTATACCAGCATGAAACAGGAAAACTCAATCTACACAATTACACGGGTTCAGCCATGACATAATTTAGATCCGATGATATATAATTGGTAGCAGGTGAAACTTAACGGATGGTCACCGGGCTGAATGTGTCTGTGAATGTGGGGCACATTGGTACGAATCGTTCTGACAACTGGGCTTTGAAGGAGTTATCTTGCTGAAATCAGTATCAAGACTTGCCGTATTGAGATATGCAAAATCGTGGATATTGACTAACCTAAATATATGGTATGTCGTAAAGCGTATTAGATGAAGTAGTTTTAGCAGAAACTTGAAGGTTGTGCCACAGCCCCACATTGGTACCAATGCGGGGCGTATATTGGGCCCAGCAATCAACTTTCTTTTGCGTATAACGCTGCAGATGAAGAGATGTTGTATGGATATGATGGGGGGTGGGTATACAATCGCCTGCAAATCACTTGAGGGGGTAATGAAGGTGAAGAGATTGGATGTAATAGTAAGTGCAGGCTTTTTAGCCATTATGATCCTGGATTTGTTACAAGCGGTAGGATACTACAATCAGGGTGACTTGTCAAATTTCTGGGCGGAGATAGGATCTGCCATTAGTATCGGAGCATTCGGTGTTCTACCGTTAGTGGAGAGAGAAGACTTAAGAAAAGTGATTTTCATTGTATTTATAGTCGGTATTGTCATCTCCGTAATCCCCTTGCTGCTAGGGACGTAGCCTATGTTAGCAAAGCCAAAAAGCCGGCTATTGTGCTGGGCCGGCTTTTTCTCACACAAACCGTCTCTTTAGCACATCCACGATGTTTTCTTTCTTGACTGGCGCAGTTGAGTGAAGCATGGTTGCGCCTGTTATGATGAACACCGACATTACAGCCGCCAAGTAGGCCTTCCACGGAAGGGTAAACCAAAACGCAAACATGTCTAGTAGTTTGAGCGGTACAAGAAACATGCAATAAGCACGCTTATGGGAAATCCCCAAAGCAGGGCCTTTAGTCCG
>DGFF01000089.1 GCA_002391545.1 Candidatus Fermentithermobacillaceae bacterium UBA3907
AGATGTGTATAAGAGACAGACCTCTGCAGTTGATGAGCTATTTGCGATGTCGCGAAACAATGATGGATAAATAGTCCTTGAAGGTCTTAAATAATCTTTACCCCAAAAAGAGCATAAAAAAACGGCCAAATCACGCATCAAAAGCAGATTTAGCCAAAATTGACCCCAAAATAAAAAGGTGACGTTCCTTCGAAGTCGAAGTATTAGTTAGAGCCAAAACATCGACAGAAAGGACATCACCATGGCTATTATACCACAAAAAAGCTTGTTTGGGTGGGAAGAAGTTGAGGAATTAGGAGATCTCGAAAGATTAGTTTTAGTACTAGAGACAATGCCCGACGAAAAGCTGGTTAGCACGATGGAGCAAGATCGCTACCGGGGACGAGATGATTACCCAATCCGGGCAGTGTGGAACTCAATTTTAGCCGGAATGGTCTACCAGCATCCCACAACGGCGAGTCTACGCAGAGAACTTCAAAGAAACGCTCAGTTACGGCAGGTATGCGGATTTGATGTGTGGAGGGGAATTAATGCGGTACCAAGCGACTCTGCCTACTCACGCTTTTTGAGAAGGTTGATGGAAACCTATAGTAATCTTGTGGACGAAATGTTTCATGAATTGGTCGAAACTGCCATGGACTTATTGCCCGATTTTGGTGCATCCCTGGCAGTAGATGGGAAATGCCTGCAAAGTTTTGCTAACCGGCAAAGCGACAAAGAACCAGATGGCCGCCGAGATGTAGATGGAGACTGGGCTAAGAAGGTTTACCAAGGAATCCGTCAAGATGGCACGCCGTGGGAGAAAACTATATCCTGGTTTGGCTATCGACTGCACTTAATCGTTGATTCAACGTATGAGTTACCAATACACTATCGGGTAACTAAGGCCTCTAATTCCGAGATTAAAGAAGCTCATGGAATGATTGATGATTTGGCCAGTGCGCACCCAAGGCTGATGAATCGTTGTACAGTACTCTCAGCTGACAGAGGTTATGATGACAGCAAATTAATCGTGAAGCTATGGGACGACCATGGGATTAAACCGGTGATTGATATCCGCAATGCATGGAAAGATCCCGACGAAACTAGGCTTCTTGGTCATTACACCAACGTAAGCTACAATTTCAAAGGGACCATTTACTGCTATTGTCCAGCAAAGGCAACCCAAAGACAGATGGCGTATGGAGGCTTTGAAAAAGAACGACAAACGCTGAGATATCGGTGTCCCGCTAGACACTACGGGATAACGTGCGAAGGACAAGAGCAATGTCCAGTTTCTCAAGGGTTACGCATTAAACTAGAAGAAAACCGGCGCCTATTCACACCAATAGCTCGTTCCAGTTATTCCTGGACACGCTCATATAATAAGAGGACTGCAGTTGAACGTGTGAACTCCCGTATAGACGGCTTTTTTAACTTCGAAAATCACAATATTCGTGGTTTGCGAAAAATGAAAATTCGTTGCGGGTTAGTGCTCTGTGTGATGCTAGCCATGGCTGTAGGTCGTATTAGGCAGAAACAACCCGACCTCATACGCAGGCTAGCGGTTTCGGCATAAGAACATCAACAGATAAAGAAGAAAGGCTTGTTTTCTGATCTCTAAAACTATCATCTTGGCTCACAAAGAACAAAATCTAGCATTTTCTGGCTAACAAATCGTGTTTCAATTGATTTGAGGCTAATATTTCGGACTTTCAAAATCGGGAAAACGGCCACATCGCAAATAGCTCTTTACTCTTGACTCTTTACTTAGTTACATGGTATAGTATATGTGAACCGAAATACTCAATACAACGTCAAAATCTCCGAATATCATGCAAATGACAGCGGGGGACCCATTCTTAATTGGGGTGAATCCTGCAGAGCAGGAGGGGCAAACTTGGGTGCCCCAACCCGTCAGCTAACCCCGTAGGAGTTCGCCAAGCGTGTGACGATGCAAATCGTTCAGACGCTTTTTTTAGCCCCATAATCTGAGTGTACAAGCCTTTTAACGTGTACAAGCTGGTAGGCGGCTAAGCAAAATCTACTGAAGGAGTTGACAGTTGTGGCAGTAGAAAAAAAGGTGACCATTGAGGACATTAGACAACAGTTAGAGTCCAATGTAGGCAAAAAAGTATTCATTCGCGCTAACAAAGGGCGGCGCCGTTACTTGGAAACAGAAGGAGTCCTCGTAGAAACATATCCCAAGTTGTTTGTAGTAAATCTTGACCAAACAAATGCAGTTCGCCGCCGTTCTTACACGTATGCCGATGTCTTAACTCAGAACGTACAGATTACCATCGACGACAAACAGGTTGGCGCACACTAATAAAGACTTTCATCAACCAACTTTCCTCCCGGAAAAGGCTAAGGGCAACCCCTTAGCCTTTTCCATTTATATCTGAACTAATTTTCCTCCCGCCTCCAAACGTAAGCGCTCCACGAACTCCCGCACGAATCGATCTTTGTCGTCTAAGTAGCGGACCGACTCTTCGTAGTTCAACAGCGCCCGTACTTTTGCTACGAGAGCGTTGTACTTCTCCTCGTAATACTCCAAGGTGGTTTCGATCGTTCCACCAGAGCGGGCGGCGTAGTTAAAGCTCAGCCAGATCTCCTGCGTTCCGAAGTGATCTAGAATATCGCTGTCCTGCACTAGCTTGACGTAAAAGGGGAATGGTTTTTGCTTACGCAGCGTATGCCCCCCCACAATTTGGGCAATCTGCTCCAGCTGCTCCGGTGGGCAGTAATCTTTGAGAATCTGCCGCACGAGCAGCTCCCCATACTCCCAGTGGGGCTCTATCCCCTTACCTATGTCATGGAGCCAGGCACCGACCAAAATCACCTGATCGTACTCTGGTTCAGTGGGGAAGATCATCTCCCTCAACTGCAGTGCAATTTCCCCCACCCTTTGACCGTGGTTATAAACATAGCCCACTTCCCGGTAGCGGTGCGATGGCCTGTCTGCCATCATTTCTCTAGCCTTTTCCCGAATTGCGTCTAAATCCATGTGTTCTCCCCTCCTAGCCTGCTTCCATCTATTCTGATTTGTGCACAGAAAACCCTTCTCTGGGCGTCACCACCCGGGCACCATTTCCCTTTCCCGTCATAGTCTATAAAAGTAAGTCTGCAGGCTGGCTGGGCAAAGGGGTGTGACCATGACTCTCGCCGATTTGGAATCGGGTAGAATAGGCACCATTAAATGTCTTTCAGCCGTGGGAATCCAGCGTCAGAGGCTCCTGGACCTTGGCCTGGTGCCGGGTACAAAGGTTGCCATGTTGTTTGCCAATCCGGCGGGCAGCCCCATCGCTTACCTGATCCGCGGCACAGTGGTTGCCCTGCGGCGGGAAACTGCCGAAGCAGTTGAAATAGAAAGTACAGGGGGAGGTTGCGGGCATGGCAGACTCTGAACTCGTTATTGCCCTGGCGGGTAACCCCAACACAGGCAAAAGCACAATTTTTAACGCCCTCACGGGCTTAAGGCAGCACACGGGCAACTGGCCCG
>DGFF01000130.1 GCA_002391545.1 Candidatus Fermentithermobacillaceae bacterium UBA3907
GTCGCCGCCTGCGGTTGTAGAAACACTCGATATATTCAAAGATCGCAGATCGGAGGCATTGACGAGTTGGCCAGGTATAGCGGTCAAGCAGCTCAGTCTGCAGCGTGGCGTAGAAACTTTCAGCGGCAGCGTTGTCCAAAGCATCACCAACAGAGCCCATAGAGCCAAGTATGCCAGCATCCTGCCTACTGAAACAAAGGGGGGACACAAGTAATTGGAAAGATATAGTTGACGACTTTTGGTGGCCAAATATGACGACTTTCTAGTGACCAAAAATGCGGGTTTTTAAGTGGCCATTGACACTGGCATCGCCTCCACCGGGAACATGGCATTGTTGGCAAACATCTCCTGTTTAGGCGAACAGTAGATAAATTCAATTGTCCCTGGATATTTCTAAAGTAAAAACAGGTATTTTCCCCAATGCCCATTATCCGTTCCCTGTTACTATGTTCAGTATTACTAAGTTGGGATCGCTAAATTTGAAATTGCATATTTTAAAGCTAAGTAGTTAACGCCGTCTCCAATACAGGGCAGATCCCCTCGGGGTTAAGCCTCATGGGTACGGCACTAAGGATGTGATCGACCCGGCGGGTGCCGGTGCGAACCGAGGCTTTATGGAAAGAGCATCGCCGGCTGGAGCAGCGAGTGCCAGGTCTGCGAACAGCAAGGGTAGGCCAGGCAGCATACTATCCTCTTGCTTGTAGAAAATGGTTGAGTAGGCCAACGCCATCTCCCCCTTGGCCGTATTGCTTGTTAAGCCAGTTACAGATGGCGGCTACCTTGCGGTCGTGGCTAGGACGACTGAAGAGCTCTTCATCAGAGCTAAGGCCCTGTGTGCCGATAACCATACCCAATAGGGCCTGACGTTCTTCCAGGGGAAAAATAAAAGCTCATGCCTCCGTATGCTTTGGAATCAGGATTTTCTTCGCGGTATTCTTCTTATTATTGAACGCTGAGGAGAACTATTCTTCTATCAAAACCACCTCTCTCTGCCCTTTTCTTTTCTGCCATTTTTAACAGCTCGGTAAGTGATATGCCATAAGTTTTGCTCAAGGATAAAATGACTTCAATGATATCAGCCAGTTCTTTGGGATCGTTGCTTTCAAGGAATTCGTTTACTTCTTCCTGCAGTTTCCGGCGAAGGAGTGTCTTATATTCAGCATCGCCGGCTATGCGTATCTTAGCTTTTTTTCCTGAAGCTTCAATTATTTCGGGGATCTTGTCCCTAACCAGCTTGTTATAAACCTTGGTCAAGTTATTCACCCTCCTCGGGATAAGGGATTACACTTTTTTTTATTTTCCTGATACCTCCCCTGGGATCGGGAACGTCACCCTTGTAGCGGGGAATAATGTGCATGTGCAGATGGAAGACAGTCTGGCCGGCAGAAGCGCCGACATTCACACCGATATTGTAGCCGTCCGGGCTATATTTCGCATCGAGAATAGTTTTTACCTGGAAAGCCAGTTCATTGATCGCCAAGATTTCTTCAGGGGTGGCTTCAAAGAAACCGGACACGTGCCTCTTGGGTACAATTAGGACATGGCCTTCGTTTACCGGAAATTTATCATAGAAAGCTTTGGCCAATTCGTTTTCGCAAATGATCTCTGCATCCGGCTTAGCACAAAAAACACATCCTTCTGACAACTCATCCTTCCTCCCTGAAGCGTTTTCTAAAGTAATCTATTCTACGGTACTCGAGGATATCTTTAATGTGATTGGCCAGCGGAAACCCTAAATAATCAGACAGGCTGTCGTCAAGATAAAAGTTACGGTTAATTTCGTCGTAATGAAAGAACTTCCCTTTAGATAAAAAGTACACCGGGTTCTTGCGGGCTAATTCTGTGAATTTAGAAAGGTCCCAGCTGGGCCAATCTTTGTGTACCTTATCCCGCAAATCTTTCTGGTGGGTTTTGTTATCTTTATAAAATTTCATAAGGCTTCTGCCTACTGTTTCCAACGGTACTAGACGGGAAATACCGCCTGCACCTTCAAGAAAGGCACCAATGGTGGGAATCTTATATGCTTTTGTCATGGCAGTTTTTTCAACATCCCGTAAAAAGTCTTCCGCAGGCGTATCCAGCCAGGATTCTTCAATGGAGTCCAGCTGGCCCAATCTATATAAAAAACGAAGCCAGCCTTCCTTCAGATATTCCCTGATGGGAATATCTGACCCCTCGTAGATATCCACCCTGGTAGGCCTGCGGTTTAGTTCATCTTTAAGCCGAAAATAATCATTCTCCATTCTCTTTTTCAGCGGGTCATTCCGGGCCATGGTTTCAAACAAGTCGATTATTCTGAAATCAAATTGAACATCACAGCCGTCAGGATAGTCTACTTCATGCCACCGCCCGGTTCTCTTGTCAACCATGGGGTTCTCACCGGCAAGAAGAGCAGGGATATAATGGGCCCGCTTGTAGTTACCGATAAAGTCAAGAACAGTCAGATATTTTTTTCCTTCTGCTTTCCGTAAGCCCCTACCCAGCTGTTGTAGAAAGACAGTAAAGGATTCCGTAGGCCGGAGAAACATAACCGTGTCCAGTTCAGGGATATCCACCCCTTCATTAAAGATATCTACCGCAAAGATAACGCTGATTTCGCCTTCTATCAATTTAGTAATAGCTTCATCACGGCTTAGGCTGTTGGGTGTTCCAGGACCGCTGTGGACCGAGGCTGCTTTGATGCCCTGTTCAGAAAAGTATTGAGCCATATAATCTGCATGCAAAATGCTGGTGCAGAAACCAAGGGTGCGCTTTCCAGCCAGCTTCTTGTAGTTGTCCAGGATCAACGACGCCCGCTCTTTTCGTGAGAGCTCCCGCTCCAGCTGCTCGATTACATATTGACCGTTTCTCTGTTCAATGGTGTTGTAATCAGTCTGATCATAGATCCCGAAATACCTGAAGGGGATTAAAAGCCCCCTGTTAATAGCATCTTTTAGGTAGATTTCATAAATGACATTGTCATCACAAATCGAGTAGATATCCCTGTTATCAGTCCGATAGGGTGTAGCGGTCAGGCCCAGTAAAAATCTGGGTTTAAAATATTGAAGTACTTTAAGATAGCTGTTTGCTGCAGCGTGATGAAACTCATCAATGACAATATAATCGAAACTATCTTCAGCAAAATACCGGGCGTGGTTTTCTCGACTGATGGACTGAATGGAGGCATAGATATTTTCCGGTTCTGTATCTTTATAGCCGCCGTAGAAACGGCCGTGAGCCCGGGACGGTTGAACAGTTCTAAATGTTTCTTCCGCCTGCTTGAGGATTTCTTCACGATGGGCGATAAAGAGGACCCGCCTATATTTGGCTGAATCGAAGGCGCTCAGGTATGTTTTACCGACACCCGTAGCGGCAACCACTAGCCCCTTAGTAATACCTTCTTCCCTGGCTCTATTCAGATAATAAAGCGCTTCAACCTGTGCTCCAATGGGTTCAGGTTCAGGGATATATTCTTCTTTGGCCATAGACTGAGTTACAGAAAATGATGATTTGCGCCAGTTGAGAGCATATTGCTTAAGGTTTTCCTCTGTTACGGGTTCAGCATGATTTAAAAAAAGGTCATTGAATGTTTCGGAAAAGCGGTCATAATCAGCAGGGGATTGGCTTCTTAGCAAACGATAATTCCATTCCACTCCCCAGGTAAGAGCAGAGTAGCTGATGTTTGATGACCCTATGTATATTTCACTATCTTCCGTATAGTCAAAAAGATAGGCTTTGGGATGAAACGACCGCACGTTATCAGTAAAGAACCTTATTTCAAGGTTTTCGCCCAAGGTGTCAAACAGGTGGTAGATGGCAGACGGTTCAGTTATAGAAAGGTATCTACCGGTTAATATCTGAATAGGTACACCTTTGCTTGCTGCTTGCTGTAACTGGCGGGAAATTAACTTGGCACCCGATTCGAGCAAGAATGAAACAATAAAGCGAACACGCTTTGCTTTTAAAAGCGATTCGTTCAGATAATTTAGCAGGTGGTCGTTGCAACCAATAATTGCGTTATTAAATTTGGACACATCCTAAGTGTTTCTAAAGTTACCAAGTATAATAATTTAGATTCTAACTTAATTATGGACAAATTAGCAACTAAGGTCAAATAATATGCCACCGGCGATCGTGTCCAGACACCGTAAGTTTTAAATAGTTCCAATTGAATTCTATTCTTCTGGGCTTCCCAAACGGCAAATATCGCTCGTTTAACAGTTAACT
>DGFF01000124.1 GCA_002391545.1 Candidatus Fermentithermobacillaceae bacterium UBA3907
AGATGTGTATAAGAGACAGATCGATTACCACAGACATTTTGCCTTCTTCGTTCAGAGAAGCAAACATATGCTGAATCCATCCCCAGTCCGCACTGCTAGAAGGCGGATAACCAAAGATAAACCGATCATACGGATCATTCTCATAAGTTTCCTGCGAATATTTTTGGTTCCACATAGGATTTGCCGCCACCAAATCAAACTTCATAAGCGATCCTTCAGGCGTCGTAAAAGCAGGTCTGGTCATAGTATCGCCAAGGGCAATGTTCGCATCCATATTATGTATAAACGTGTTCATTTTGGCTATGGCAAATGTGGAAGCTAGTATTTCTTGGCCGTAAAACTCTAAAGGTTCGATGCTTGGATCGCTTCCGTATTTTTCTTGGAATCGCAGGTGAGATTTGATCAATAACCCTCCCGAACCGCAACAGGGATCGTATACAGTATCCCCTGGCTGAGGGTCTAATATACGTGCCATAAGCGTTGCAACTTCGCTAGGAGTGTAAAACTCGCCGGCGCTTTGCCCGGAACCTTCTGCAAACTTTCTAAGAAGATATTCATAAGCTCTTCCAAAAATATCAGGATCCACGTCATCTATGCCCAATCTATATTTACCTAAAACATCTACAAGTTCTTGCAGTCTGTCATCGCTCACGATCCTCTGACCAGCTGTAGTGGCGTTAAAGTCAATCGTATCAATAACACCCTGCAGCTTAGGGTTTTCCCTAGCAACTGTCCGAACCACATTGGTCAAGTATTCCCCAACGTTTGTGGTCTGTTTTGCAATCTCCTCCCACCTAGTTTCCTTTGGCAGATAGAAAGTTACTAGATTACGATCATTAGCTACAATCTCTTCAACCAATTCCCTAGAACCAAATTCCTTGGCTAGTTTATTCATTTCATCATCAAATACGTCAGATAATCTTTTTAAGAATATAAGAGGTAAAATATAATCTTTATATTTAGGCGCATCTACAGGGCCTCTAATCACGCACGCTGCTTCCCACAGCCAGTTTTCAAGGGTTTTTACATCTAATGTATTTTTAGCCATGCTTCACCATTCCTTTTCATCCAAATACCAAATGGGAGATTGCTGAAGTGTTACTGAATACTTCGGGGAAGACATCTAAATTTCCTCCATTGTACTGCCACGATGACGCCCATAACTAGCCGTTCCCCTCACGCCGACGTAACCATATCCCCCTCAACCCCCAGCCTATACGATGTAACCCACATCAGATCCGGTTCATAATCTTCTGGTAACTGACCTAAGATCCAGTTCTTTTCCTCTGATTTCATCCATATGCAAGGGATCTGAAAGCCTGGCGAATGTGGGTCAGGCACTGCCCCTACAGTTCCAAAGTCAAGGTTCCTCACGTCAACATGGCGAGTTTCCCCCCACCACCTAACTATCTTTAACCTGGAAGGGTCCACATCTACAATTCTCCCTTTTTCACCTGCATATCTATTCCAGCATCTTACCCGATTTTCGCCTCGCTGCTCTGGAGATCTTTTTTGGGCTCCTGGAAGAGGCGCAAACTTTCTCACCCTAAAGCCCAGGGATTCCAAGGAATTAGCGACAGAAGTAAGATCCGGTGTGCTTAAGGCTATTACAATATCAGCCTCAATGGCTTGCGCTTTTGCGCATTTAAGCTGCACACCTGCTGTAGGTCTAACCAACCCACAAGTATCCACTAGTATTACATCTGCGCCTTGGCTCTTGGCAGCTCTTACGCAAGACTGCACCCCAATTAGGACTGGAAGTTCCCGTCCATATGGGGACGTTTTACCCACCATATAAGAACCTTGTCTTAGAACAGATTTGAGCGAAGAAAGGCCATCATCTGCAAACCCATACGAAACAAAACCAGGGGGCCCCACATCGGATTGCCCTATATCCGAATCCACAACGGCTACCTTTTTTCCATTCTCGCGAAACCATTGGGCTATGAGCGCAACCAAAGTGCTCTTGCCCGTGTCAATTTCCCCTATTACCATAATAACTGGCGTCTCAGGAAGATCGGAAAGTTCCCTGCTTAATGCCGCGCTTATCTTGAGCAAATCATACACCCCCGAGGTCTGATGTTAGTTTGTGCATTGAAACCATAATACCTTACCGTCGACATAGAAAACAAAATAGGTTGGCTTTTCAGTTCATTATGACATAGAGGAAACAAAGGCTCCACGTAGAATACCCCTTTAGACTCTTTCCATGAAAGGCTGGTACCATGGATCTTTCTCACCTGTTTGCCTATTTCAGGCAAGGACAGCTATACGTCCGGAAAGAAATTCATAACATGCTTGGGGGTCAGGAGCAAGGAGGCATATCTACCCCGCGCTCAGCTCCTTGTGTGTTTCTTTTCAGAAAAGAACGAGCCTCAGGCTACGTAGAAGATGACGGCTGGCAACTTGACGGGTTCTACCACTTCACAGGAGAAGGCCAGTCCTTTGACATGGAGATGACCAGGGGCAACAAAGCAGTGCGAGACCACCGCAGAGCAGGTAAGGTCTTGATGCTGTTTGAAAGCGTAAAAAACGAAGCAGGTGTTTACCGTTTTCAAGGCTTTATGAATTGCGTCGATTACTACCACAAAGACATAGACGCTCTAGGTAACGTGAGACGAATATACGTGTTTCGCCTTGCGCCTATCGAAACTTATTCCACATCCCACCTTCTATCCCAAAGCAAAATAGCCACGCATTTTCTGGATTTACGGAGTTTGGCCCTAGAAGCGAATGCTCCTCTTGCAGTCAGCAAATTTGGGCACTACTTAGGTCCTGCTTCAGACTCACTTCACCTAAATTATGAGGAAAATCAAAGAAATGAGTATCACCAGCGCGTTCTGACTCTTACGAAATACGTCATTCAACGAGCAAATGGTTTCTGCGAATGCTGCGGTTATCCTGCCCCTTTTTACTGTGAAAATCAGAACCCCTACTTGGAAATTCACTACTTACACGGCGTAGGCGACTATGGCATAGATAAGCCTTCCAACCTAATTGCCCTATGCCCTACTTGCCACAGAAAAGCCCATGCTGGGAAAGATAAGCGAAATATATCTGCTCATCTAGATGCTGCGGCAGCCAATGTTGAAAACGCCCTGGACAAAGGAATTCTTAAGTTAGTAACCGCAGCCATCATAATAGATGACACCCAAAGAATACTAGCCGCTCAAAGAAAGACAGGAGACCTTGCAGGATATTGGGAATTCCCAGGCGGCCAGGTAAAACCAGGTGAAACTTTGGAGCAGTGCTTGACCAGGGAAATCTATGAGGAACTGTCGCTAGAGATCACCGACGTCACTCCCTTTATGATGGTAGATTACGATTATGGAACCTTTTTCATGAGGCTATATTCGTTCCTATGCAAAGCGCGAGGAACCCCAGTCTTGCGTGAGCATGCCCAGATAGAATGGCTAGAGCGTGAGGACCTTCGCAGTCTAGATTGGGTCCCTGCCGACGTAACCATAGCTGAAGGTCTTTGTAACGATTTTAACTTGTAATCATATATTTTTGGTAAGAGGTGTGATTTGTATGTACTGCCCATTTTGTAATCCTGAGCAAGTGGTGGTTTCTAACGAACTGGCATACGCCATTTACGACAAATATCCTGTTTCCCCAGGACACATGCTGATCATCACGAAACGCCACACACCCGATATATTCAGCACTACTCCTGAAGAAAGACAAGCCATGTACGAAATAATTGAAAAATGCAAGTCGATTTTGGATGAAGAAAAATCACCCGATGGCTACAACGTAGGCATCAACTGCGGAAAGCCAGCAGGGCAAACCATATTCCACGTCCATGTTCACCTCATACCCAGATACAAAGGGGATGTAGAAAACCCCAGAGGTGGAGTCAGACGGGTAGTTCCTCACAGACATACTCCGATGCCTTAGTGATTCTACCTGTTCTTCTAGCTAATCCTTAGGCCCATCTAGGGTGGCATATATACTTGCGCCGCAACGCAAAATTGGTTAACATAATATAAGTGTGTCCAGGTAATCACGTTCGAATATTCCGTACCTCATTATTTTCCCAACGCAAGGAGGTGTTATGGGAAGTGTCCATGCCTAAAAGGAAAACACTCCCTGAAGATGATATTCAACAAGTTTCCCATACACAAAATGAAGGTATAGATCTTTTGCAGGTCGAAAGTCCTGCCGACATACGTCGTTCCATTTGGAAATTGGCCTTGCCTGCAATGATTGAGTTCGGACTCATGATGTTAGTTCAAATAATCGACATGATTCAAGTAGGAAGTCTAGGAGCTTGGGCGATTTCAGCCACAGGTCTGGCTGCTCAACCAACTATGCTAATTTTCTCTGTGTTCAGCGCACTGGTGGTTGGAACTACCGCTCTAGTTGCGCGGGCGGCAGGGGCTGGAGACAGAGACTACGCTTGTAGAGTGACTCGGCAATCGTTCGTAATCGTCCTGGTATTGGGCGTTGTTGTAACAGCCATAGGAATTCCTGCTTCTGGTAGCATTATCAGGTTGATGGGTGCAGAAGCCGATACCATCGGCCCAGGAACTACTTACATGAAAATAATTTTCGCAGGTACCATATTTACAGTAGGCAACATGGTCCTCGCCGCTTCCTTGCGTGGCGCAGGTGACATGATAACACCTATGATCTCAAATCTGGTAGCCAACGCGGTGAACTTATTTGGCAACTGGGTGCTCATCCATGGAAAACTGGGTTTTCCCAGGCTGGAAGTGGCCGGTGCTGCACTAGCAACATCGTTCTCGCGCCTAGTAGCTTTCGTTATAACTTTTGATGCAGTATACAGAAGGAACAAATTCATAAGCATATCTTTCCACGATTCTTATAAACTTGAACCCGAACTGGTTCGGAACGTACTCGACATCGGCATTCCAGCTGCGATTGAGCAATTAGTAATGCGAACTGGTGCGTTGTTGTTCGCCCGTATGATCGCAGGTTTTGGTACTTTGATGTTTGCAGCCCACCAAATTGCTATGAACTTGGAAAGCCTGACTCTTGTTCCGGTAATGGCTTTTCAGATGGCAACCACTACGCTTGTAGGGCAAGGCCTGGGTGCACAGAAGCCGGAAATCTCAGAGAAAGTGACTCAACAGGCAATACTTATGAGCGTGAGCTTAATGACTGTAATCGCCATACTTTTCTTCGCTTTTGGTCATAACGCCATCGATGTATTTGTAGACGATCCAGAAGTGATAGCCATAGGCGCAAGTGCAGTGAAAATACTCGCCCTTTCGCTGCCTATTACCGGAGTTTACTTTGTGTTAGCAGGAGCCCTGCGAGGGGCAGGCGATACCAAGTATGCTATGTACGTGAGCACAATAGGCGTATGGGGAGTTCGTCTGCTTGTAGGCCACTTGTTAGCTAATGTGCTAGGGCTGGCTCTCATTGGCGCGTGGATAGCCGTTGTATTGGACATGTTAGTGCGAATGATATTCGCATTTGCAAGGTTCCACAGCGGACAGTGGAAAGAAGTTATCGATGCAGCTGAGTACTGTTAGGGTAAAGGCATATAGTTGACATATACGCTAAAAAACTTTATACTGCAATTGTACGTGAGCAACACGAACCTATGGTTCGGCGCTGAATCTCTCTTACGAGAGAACGGGGGACCCAATTTTTTGGGGCGAATCGCAGGAATGCGTAGGGTTACGCCCTTTTGACCCGAGCCCGTCAGCTAACCTCGTAAGCGAAGAAAAGGGAGGCCTCATTTTCCGGTACAAATCGCGTACCGTGCAACTAGGGTAGATTAGCCTCCACTTAAAATCACTATCTCACGTTCAATTCTGTGCAAGACTTCCGTTATGTGCGGAAGAACGTGCGTGGCTTTTTAGTGCCCGAAACAAGACATGTGACACCGTTGCCATTGTTTTCATTGTCTTTGCCACTGCTCGCCAGCGAAAGTCTTGCACTTAACGAAGGGCCTCGACACAGGCTCATTATGCGCCAAAGGAGATGAACTATGTTGCGCATTGCTCTTGTAACAGATTCTG
>DGFF01000045.1 GCA_002391545.1 Candidatus Fermentithermobacillaceae bacterium UBA3907
AGATGTGTATAAGAGACAGCATTTATATCGTCCAATGGTAGGAACGCAAAATAGATATATATTACAGATACCATTCTCGCAATCCTGGAGCAACGATCAATAGACACGGTAGCAAAAAGCCTTCTCTTCCCTGATCTTGAGCGTCATCGCCGTTCTGCGAATTCGTGCAAAGGCAGGCTATGTCCTTATCGCCTGTCAAGACAGAGCTCGAACAGCTAGCTCGAAGAATCAGACACTGGATGTTCTACATACGAGGGAGTGCAGAATCATAAAGTGAAAAGTCACGAGTTCGGCCTGGGTTATCGCCGCTGTCGTAGTGACTGCCGCGGTTTTTCTCGCCTTTCCGGTGTTTGGCCGAACGTCAAATGTCCCCGGGACGCCAACTGTAGAATTGAAAGGAAAAAACTGTTTAGTGTAGAAACCTACAGTAAGTCCGAAGCCAGTGCAGTGAGGGTTATGGCAAGGAAGCCGGAGACGTTTTTAAGCTTCGTAAGGGACTTGTAATGGATGACAAGTGGCATTGGCACGTTAACTCTTTACGGAGATGAATCCACCGGCACCTGGGGTGTACATGAACTTTGGAGTCGCACGTTGGAGCCGTGGGAAACATGAACGACCCTCTTTTGGCCTCACCTCTCTACAGAGTCATCGTGAGAGAAAAGCTCCCGGTATGAACATTAACGATGCCACACCCACGGTTCTTTGTGATGAGAAAGGTCACGCGATCGTCTCTGAGCGAAGATCAGCGCAAAAGCAGTGGAATCAGTGCGCCTCCCTGCCCGTCTCGCTCGCTGGATGTAGTTAGGGAAGAGATCTGCTCCTTTTAGGCACGCTTATGGGCTGAAGCCTTGTGTTTCTAACTCACCCGTCAATGCAATGTAATAAAGTAGAAAATAAGGGAATTTGCGGTTGATCAGAACATGTGTTTGTTGTATAATTGTTTGGGACTTAAAAAACACAAATACCCATCCAGTTAACACAAGACATTATTAACCCAATGCAGAAATTCTTATTAAGTCCGGGTGGGATGTGCGAGAGGTGCTCCCATGGCTAAAGAGAACCCACCAAAAATCTTTCGCGATCCTGTTCATAGTTTCATACAGGTAGATCGAAATACTCTCCTAAAGATAATCGATACAAGAGAGTTTCAGAGGTTGAGACGAATACGCCAGCTCGGTTTTACACCGTTTACATATCATGGAGGAGAGCACACTAGGTTTGCTCATTCACTCGGGGTTTTTCACCTCTTCACGAAAGTTACTGAACGACTGGAACAACTTGGCGAACCGCTCGATGGTAATGCGATAATGGTCGGCTCTCTAGCAGCATTACTTCACGATGTCGGGCATGGTCCTTTTTCTCATGCTTTAGAGACAATTATTACTCCTAGGGAACATACAGACTGGACTGTTGATGCTATCATAAGTGAGGAATCTTCAATTAACAAAGTGCTACGGGAAATGGATCAGAACCTACCTACTGAAGTGGCTTCCGTAATCCAGGGTAGCTTTGAAAACGCGACAGTTGTGCATGCCATATCCAGCCAATTCGATGTTGACCGCATGGACTATCTCTTACGCGATTCTTTGGCTACAGGAACGTCTTACGGCAATTTCGATCTGGACCGGGTTCTCATAGCGCTTCAAACGCATGGCAACTTCTGTTAGGAAAGGGGGCTTAGGATGTTTAGCAAATACCTCAATGTACTTCAGTTAATTGACTACCTTGGCGGTAGCATTGATGGTCGTAAGAAGTTCCAAAAACTTGTTTATCTGATTCAGCACAGAGGCGGTCCATTTAAGGAGGTTTTCCAATATCACCTTTACGGTCCCTTCTCTGAGCAACTTGCCAATGAACTGGAAGAGATGAAAGGCTTTCGGCTGGTGACGGAAACCCCTGAACGAACTTATTCGGGTCATAAGTATACGTACTCTATAACAGAAGAAGGTAAGAACCTTCTCCAATCCGTGCCCAACTCAAATTTAGAGCCTTTTAAAGATCTCATGAGAGATCTTGGGCAACGTGATGCACGAAATCTTGAGCTTATGGCTACTACTCTATTTCTCTCAGAAAGTGCACGTAGCGTCAACGAAAGTAACATAGTGAAAAACGTCAAAGACCTCAAAAGCGAGCAGAAATATGACGATGCCGAAATAGGGAAATCAGTGGCATATCTTTACAATCACGGGTTTCTGCAAAAACCCGAAAGTGAGAAGTCCCTAATCGTCATCTAGGTTTAATCTAACCTATAATCTGCTCTACTCTAAGCAGGCTGTGGCAACATAAAAATCAATATCCAGAACTTCGATTCCATGCCTTGGGTCGATGAGTATGATCATATAGTCGAATCCGAACTGGACATATTCTCCCGATACAATGATACCCTGCAAGCTGTATCCGAAATCGCCTGCCCTTCCCCTGGGCTGACCGTTCCGGACATCGGGGCAGGAACGGGAAACGTCTCTTTCCGTTGCCTTGCCCGTGGGGCAAGTGTAGTAGGCCTCGACCCGTCCGAAAAGATGCTGGCGAAAGCCAGAGCAAAGGCGAAAATCGCATATCTAAAACGCAAAGAACGCGAAGATGCCGGATCCGAACCGGAAGCGTATCAACCGACAGTTGAGTTTCGTCTGTCAGAGAATCCTTTCCTCGAAATACCGTACCCCGATTCTACCTTCGATGCAGTAGTAAGCACGTATGCATTCCACCACATTCCTCATTACCGACAACCAGAGGGCATTCGCGAGATGGTACGCGTGCTTTCCCCCGGCGGGATATGGGCTCTATGGGAGAGGTTGCCTTCAAGTATGCTGCTGCTGAACTAGAAGCTAAGCGCACCTACCCGTGGCTCGATGGGGATGAATACTATCCTCGTATCGACAGTCTCCGGTCAGCCTTTGCCGAATTCCATTCGGCCCTTCATAGCAAGCAATTCACTCCTGTATCATGGGTTCTTTGGGCGTTGAAGCCTATTGGTAATGGCAAAACAGGAGCATAGCTTCAGACTGAGTAAAGTTAATGGGGGAACA
>DGFF01000030.1 GCA_002391545.1 Candidatus Fermentithermobacillaceae bacterium UBA3907
ATATAGTTGGCCATGAGAAATAAAGCTTGTGCTGCAGATTCAATTCTTTTTCGTGGTAGAACTTCAATTTCCTTAGAATAAGAATGAAATTCATGGTGAGTTTGCCACTCAAATTTAGATGGCATTTTCTTAATTGTAGGGAACTCTTCATCAATACAAAGGATTTGGCCGGCTAACATCATTCCGACCAAATTAGAATCCACTATGATAGGAACTACCATATCAGTTAGGCCTGAATGGCATTTGTAGATAAAAGGCTCTTTTTCTCTGAAGGCTATTTGGGAGGCTAAGTAATTAGATAATCTACAAGATTCACGACCTTCAGGAAAATCCCGGATATGATTGCAGAATTTTGAGAAGTTGGAGCCCTCACCAAGATGGTTGCCTCGTTCATCCGCAAATACCGCAGCAAGTCCGGTAGCCGAAGAAAAGGCTTCCTGAATTTCCTGTAGGATGTTTAGATCGGCAAAGGTTTCCAGTCTGAATTCCTCCAGCATTTGGGAAAACCCCCCTATTCTTATAAGACCTTCAAAAGGAGTGATTAAAACGGGCTTTCGACTCGCTTCTGCAAATATGCACGTAATAGCATAAATAATTGTTTGCGCAGAAACTAATCAGCCCAACCCATGCTCTTGGCCAAAGAAGAAGCATGAAAGGGCTGACCAGACTATCAACTTAGTTATAGAGGCAAAACACCGCCCACTTCTCTTTTTCAACTTCTTACTGGGCACTGAGCTTGCGGTATTTCGTCGGATTCATCCCCATAGTTCTCTTAAATATCCGGTTAAAATGAGAAACCTCACGATAACCTACTTCATAGGCAATTTTGCCAATGTCAAGGTTGGACGTACGAAGTAGCATTCTGGCCTCCGTTAGCCTGATCTCGTTAAGATACTGAGGGTAAGTCATTCCTGTTTCTTTTTTGATTAAGCGAGAGAGGTGACCTGTACTGAAATGGAAATGCTCGGCGACTTCTGTCAGTGAAGGAGATTTCGCCGAATTGGCATTGATATAATTTAATACTTGATGTATCAGCTCTTTAGAGTCGGAGGTTTGCTGTTTGATAAATTCTATCACGTTTTTTTCCAGGATTTCGAGAACCGCTTTGACTTCCGGCAATGTTTCTAAACAGGCAATGGTTTTAAAGATCTCGAATTTAGCTTCGCAGATCCCTTCTTGGTCAAATCCCGCACTAGCCAGGGTTCTGGTAATAACTGAAACCAACTCAAGGAGGTGAATCTGTAAAATAGGAATTTCCTGAGAAGCTTGAAAAAGCTGATTGGCAAATTCCTTCATGCCGACGGAAAAAAGCTTGGAATCATTATTTTCCAGGGCTTTGACCAGTATCTTCTGTTTGCCGAAGGGGTACCTACTATCAAAACTTCTTTCCTTTATATGGTCATCAACGGTAAATGGCATAGACACGGGTTTTTCACTTAAACGTGTCAAAGCGAGAAGAATTTCTTCCGATTGAACCGGTTTAACCAGGTAATCACTGGCACCCAGTCTCAAAGCCTTTTGAGCGTAGTCAAAATCATCGTAAGCGCTCAGAATAATGATTTTTGTTTGAGGGTTATCTTTCTTGATTAGCTTACTTGCTGTCAGACCGTCAATACCTGGCATTCTTATGTCCATAAAGATGACATCGGGGTGAAGATTTTTGTTGAGCGCAATAGCTTCCCTGCCATTGCATGCCTCACCAATTACACTATATTCCTGACACTGCTGCATGAAAAACGTTTTCAGGTATACTCTTTCCAGTTCTTCATCCTCTACAAGCAACACAGTATGCATTGTAACCCTCCTTCACAAAGCGGGTTTACCATGGAAGAACTGAATTGTAATTGTTTTGAAGTAAGTTGCCTTCACATTTACATTCTTGGCAGTATCTCCCTTATTCGTCATTATTCGACGAATTCCTTCTATATCCTTTATTCATAAGCGCCAAAGTGCATCCCAAAGAGTTCCGGTATTATTAACCCAGGTTCGAAAATTAAGATGAATGTACCAAGCTAAAATGAGTTTCATACAGTCATTGTGGTAGGGAGTAGCCGCTCGGCAAAGGGTAAGCCTCCTATCAGGACTGGCATTGTGCAAGGTTTGCTGACGTGCTAGTATAAGGCTTAGTGTAGGACTTTGCATTTAGTTGCTCCCTTTTCGGTGGCATGCTGACCCATTAATCACTGCGGCCCTGTTCAAAGCATGGCGTTATTCAAACCCATGCCCAAAGTATAACAAAAATGGGTATGATAAGAATCGGTATCAAGAGGATATTGGTCGTTGAGTGATCTTCCTTTCCAAAAGAACCGAGTAAGGCAACTGAAAGGAGCGTTATTATGTCTGTAACTCAGCTGCCGGCTTGGAAAGCCTTAGCCGCTCATCAGCAAAGGATGAAAGATGTACATATGCGTGAGTTATTCGCATCTTGCCCAAAGCGATTCCAAGAGTTCTCTATCTGCTTCGAGGACTTGCTATTTGATTACTCCAAGAACCGCATTACAGAAGAGACTATGTCTCTGCTCTTGGATCTGGCTGGGCAGGCTGCGCTGCCTGAGGCGATACAAGCAATGTTTAGCGGTGCCAGAATCAACACTACTGAAGGTCGCCCAGCGTTACACATAGCGTTACGGAATCGTTCCAACCGCCCTATCCTCGTAGATGGTAAAGACGTGATGCCGGAGGTAAACGCAGTCCTCGCCAAGATGCGCATCTTCTCCGAGGCAATGCGTAGCGGTAAGTGGAAGGGTTACACCGGATCTGCCATCACTGACGTTGTTAACATCGGCATCGGCGGATCAGACCTAGGGCCCCGCATGGTCACACATGCGTTGAAACCCTACGGGCACGACCGCTTGCGAGCGCATTTTGTGTCTAATGTTGATCCCACTGACATCACTGAAACCTTAAAGAACCTCGAGCCGGAAACAACGCTGTTTCTGATCGCATCCAAGACCTTCACGACTCAAGAAACCATGATGAACGCCCATACAGCCCGCAGGTGGTTTCTTGACCAAGCCCGCGATGAAATGGCTGTGGCCAAGCATTTTGTTGCCATCTCCACTAACCAAAAGGCGGTCGAGGAATTTGGTATCGATAGTAACAACATGTTTGTCTTTTGGGATTGGGTGGGGGGACGTTATTCGCTCTGGTCGACTATTGGGCTTTCAATCGCACTCTACATCGGCATGGACAATTTTGAGGCGTTACTAACAGGGGCACACAAGGTGGATGAGCATTTTAGAACAGCACCGCTGGATCAGAACATCCCTGTAATCATGGGACTGCTTGGTATCTGGTACAATAACTTCCAGGGAGCCGAAAGCCACGCTGTCCTGCCCTATGATGAATATCTTGCCTACTTCGCTGATTACCTGCAGCAAGCTGATATGGAAAGTAGCGGCAAACACGTCACTAAGACAGGCGATACCGTAGACTACCAGACAGGCCCGATACTCTGGGGGCAACCCGGCACAAACGGCCAGCATGCATTCTATCAGCTGATTCACCAGGGCACGAAACTAATTCCATGTGATTTTCTGGCTGCAGCCGAAAGCCATAATCCCATTGGAGACCACCACACCGTCCTAGTGGCTAACTTCTTGGCGCAGACCGAGGCGCTCATGAAAGGCAGGACTCTTGAAGAGACGCAGGCTGAGCTTATGGCCCAGGGTTATTCGGGAGAGGCATTGGAAACACTCGCCGCAGCCAAGACGTTTGAAGGGAACAAGCCTACTAATACGTTCTTGTACAGGAAACTGACTCCCGAGACCCTTGGTATGCTTATCGCATTATACGAACATAAGATCTTTACGCAAGGCGCTATCTGGAATATCAATAGTTTCGATCAGATGGGGGTTGAACTGGGCAAGCAACTTGCTAAGGCAATTCTGCCTGAGTTGAGCGATGATGAACCGGTAACCGCCCATGACAGCAGCACTAACGGCTTGATCAATGCATATAAGCGCATGCGCGACATGCGCTAGCCTATTAGACATCCTTTTAGTTGAGTCTGACAATACGCGTTGAGAATTTGAAGAACCTGAAGGTAAGCGTGATTGACACCAACAGTAAGGCATGTCAGTATCCGGACGCCGGCCGTACACTATATACGTATCATAGCAACCAGCCATAGTCCTGCCTGCAATCGACAACCGCATCTATGTATACTGCGTTGCCTTTCACTTGATAGACTAGTAAATATCTCTTAGCCATCAGGAGCTTACGATATTTGCCTGCCGGCACCGGTGGATCCGAAAGCCACGGGTTGCGCTCTGGAAACTCCGCGAGCGATTTTACCTTGCTTTCAAACTCGGCCATAAGTTGCAATGCAGCCGATTCGCTAACCTTCGCCAAGAAACGGGAATGAGATACCAACATCTCCGCCGCTTCGTCGGAGATTACCACTTGATATTCCTTATGTGAGCTGTCCATCCAGTACCTCCTTGATGGCAGTTTTCATCATGGAGGATACCTCATCAACAGAGTACCCGCTCTTTCCGGCCAACCGTCCTTCCTCCACAGCAATCAAGGTTTCCCTCAAACGCAACATGCTTTCGCGTCTCGCAAACGCTTCGATGTCCATGACCACAAGGTCGCCTTTGCCGTTCTTAGTCAGGTACACCGGCTCTCCTGTCCGCTTACACAGCTCGGAAATATCATTATAGTTCTTGCGGATAGCAGCGGAAGGCATAATGTGAATCATATTGATCACCTCATCAGGTAGCATAATTGTATGATTATTGTATGCTTATTATACTACAGCAGAGATGCCTTGCAAAGTCGCCGCTTCACTCTCCGATTAATCTGGAAAGCTGATTTGTGTTATTCTGACCTAGGGCATTGCAGGTTGGGAACTAACTGTCATAGAAGCGATAGAAGAGCCTGACCGGCGGTCTACAATGGGAATGACGCATTAGGACACATGTGAAGGGATCCCAGAAGGTTTAGGCGAATAACTCAATACTTGATCTACTAGGGAGGATTATCATGGCAGATGCCCTGACGGAACTACTTCAACATACGGTTAAGGCCTTTTCGGAGAATGCTGATTCGAGCCAGAGCAAGCCCATGTCAGCTTACATGCGAGATCAATTCCCCTTTCTCGGCATCAAAGCTCAGGACAGGAAACAGCTACAGAAAGAGATTGCCAACGAGACCGGGTATGCAAAGAAACCATTTTCTGAGGAATTCGTCCGCTGTCTCTGGAAGCTTCCGGAGAGAGAATATCAATATTTTGCAGTGGATTATCTTACTAGTAAGAGCAGAACCCTTCAGCGGGACCACATCAACCTTTTGGAAGACCTCATTACAACGAAATCCTGGTGGGATACTGTAGATGCGCTCGCAAGCAATGTAGTAGGCAAACTATGCATTAAGTATCCTGACATACCGCATAAAGAAATACTACAGTTCTCAGAAAGCGGCAACATGTGGCTGATACGCACTTCCATCCTCTTTCAGCTCAAATACAAAGACAAAACCGATACCTGTCTGCTTGCAACCATAATAGAGAAAAACTCCGGAACCGGAGAATTCTTCATCGATAAAGCCATAGGATGGGCACTAAGACAATACGCAAGAACAGATGAAAAATGGGTGCTGGAGTTTCTAAATACCCACACTCTCGCCCCACTCAGCGTAAGAGAAGCAGAAAAGCATTTGAAGTGTATCTGACATTAACTTGATCGATCCTACAACCAAGTAAACCTGTACGGCACAGAAGCTAAACTAAGAAAAGAATGCGTCGCAAGGAGGCTGGAATCCCTATGATGAAAGTAGGAATAATACGTTGCCAACAAACTGAAGATATGTGTCCTGGAAACACTGACTTCAAGGTTGCAAAAGAGGG
>DGFF01000127.1 GCA_002391545.1 Candidatus Fermentithermobacillaceae bacterium UBA3907
AGCACTTTGTAGCCTAGAGCAAACGTAAAAACTCTAGGTTGGCCAATGCTCTAATCTTAGCCTCGTCTACGGTAGGTTGTAATGGGAAATCAAAATCATCTATTATCCTGAGACTTGGGAATTTGGCCTTGTTAAGATTGGACTCTCTAAGCGTTACGTCTCTGGTTGAAACCTCTTCCGTCCATGTTTATGTAGCCGAAATATCCGGAGTCAGCCTGTGCTTGCTCAGCGGGGAGAGTTTCAACTGGGTAATACGTGTGCTCATCCCGGAGCCTGATGCTTTAAATGTCCAGGGCGACGGTTCTTTCAGAACCTTCCTGTTAGAAAGATTTGACATCCTGGTTTACGTACTACGGTTCGCAATTTACTGTCCAAAACTGAAGAAAAGTGTCTACATTTATGGGGGTTTTAGTGTGTCCGCTCACATTAGTGCTCATACCCGAACTTAGACTAATTAACTTGATATTTATATGCATTGATTTCCTGCGCGAACAATGGGCGTTTGTATAAAAAAGAGGTGCGTCATGCAAACAGAAAAACCGAAAGCGCTTGAAGTTTCTACTACTAGCCACAGGAACAACTATCCATTGATTCTGGGGGTTAAAAGACGACCCTATTTGCTATAGAAAAAGGGAGTGGCAAAGTGAATCCCATGGTCAGGCGCGAGTCTTTTGGAGCTTTCATTATAGGTGAGGGTGACAAAGATGTTTAGGTGATGAATGAAGAGGCGGCGTCTCTTGCTCAACTGTGCAGAGATATGCAATTAAACAGGGATAACGGTAGAAACGCAATTGCGGCTGAATTGTCCCAAGAAGACGCTCTTGGTGTCTTAGACGCTTTAGACACACTCCATAGGCTAGGTGTACTCAACAGTGATGTTGCTCACGTGATCCAAGGTGCGTTATCAGTTCCTCTCCCAGCGCACCTATTTCTTACGCAAGAATGTAACCTGCGATCTCCACATTACTTCAATGATTCTGGAGTTGAAAGGTCCGTGCCATTAACATTCAGAGAGATCAAGGACTTGCTTATCAAACTGGAAAGGACCGGGGGTGAGCCACTTCTCCGCGATGGTTTTTTTGACATTCTCAGTCTCGCAGTGAGCCTTGGCTTTAAGATGAATGGCACTTCTGATGGCACGCTAATTGATGATATAACGGCTCAAAGGCGTGCTGAGTTTGATCCCTCGTTTCGGTTTTTTCTCATATCCATAGAAGGACCCGAAGAGGCCCATGATTCAATTTGCGGTGAAGGAAGATTTGGACGTGTGGTAGAAGCTCTCAAAGCCCCCCAGAAATGCAGGGGTGAACTCAGGTTTTACAGGTACGCTCAACTGCACCGAGCCCTTTTTGCAAGAAGTGGGGATTAGGTCAGCTTACCCTAACCGATAAGCTGAGAGCGAATTTGCATTGAGTATTCGGAGGTCAAGAAGATGGCAACAGATTTTCATCCTGCTGTGTCGTGCAGGGATCTCACAAAGAGGTACAATGCCGAGGTTTTAGGCATAGAGGATTTGAGCTTTGATATACCTTACGGGAAGGTCACTGGACTTTTAGGGCCGAACGGAGCAGGCAAATCCACGACCGTTAATGTATTGACCACAGCTATACGCCCTACGAGCGGAGAGTTTTGGATAGCCGGGCTACACGGGAAAAGGGACCGGCTAAAGATTCGGAACGTGCTTGGCATCGTTAGCCAGGACTTTGCTGTAGATTGGGCGCTCACCGTCCGGCAGCATCTTAACGTGTTCGCTTCCCTTTACGGGAAAAGCGCGGACCAGGCGAACAGCGAGATAGATATGTGGCTGAACGCTTTCGATCTTTCAGGGAAAGCGGATACGAAGATCCTTCAGCTTTCTGGCGGACAGGGAAGGCGCGTGCAGCTCATAAGGTGCTTGCTAGCCGACCCGCCTATAGTATTTGTTGATGAACCAACCTTAGGATTGGATCCCAAGGGCGTTCAGGTAGTTTTAAACAGCCTGCGACAGATGGCAAGCAGGGGCAAATGCGTAGTCATGGCTTCTAACGCTGTAGAAGAAGTTGAAGCCGCCTGCGATGACGTGATTTTTCTTCGCCGTGGCAGGCTCCTAGACTACGACTCAGTTCAACATTTTCTGGATAGGTATGGGGGTCTTGAGGTAGTCACCCTTACTGTGGTTTCCGATACGGTGCCAGATGTGATGTGGTGGGGCACGTACCTAGATCCAGAAATAGAAGAGATCGGACCTAGAATGTGGCAGATTTCTTTTTCGGTTGACGATGCCAGAGGAGCTGTCCCGAGCCTCGTAGATCTGGCTTTTCGATCTGGCCTTACGATCTCAGACGTCTCAGTAAAATCTAAGACTTTGAAGAACATTTATTTAAACCTCAGCTCTATTGAAAGAAGTGAGAATGGTGAGTAGGCTTTGGGTTTTGGTGAAAAGAGAACTTTTCCAGCTCGTTTCCTTTAAAGCTTTATTAATAGCCCAGATAATTCAACCTGCGGCGTGGCTCATGCTATATTCAGTTGGCATGACAGATTTGGTTCAGCCTTTTTTGTACTGCGGAGTTCCGGTTCGGTATATCGATTTTGTTCTTCCTGGTCTTGTGGCTCTCCAGGGTTTTAGTCAGCTTGCTTACACTTTATCGCGGGTGGCGGACGAAAAGAGGCATGGTATGTTTCAAGCGCTCCTTACGTCAGGTGTTGACCAAGCCCAGTATGTGTTGGCAAAAGCGTCGTCTGCTGTGCTCATTGCTTCTCTTCAATGTTTAGGGATCGTTGGCGTCTTTTTTCTGGCTATGGATAGCGAAAGCACGGCGCTTAAATTAACGCCTCATGTGTTCATCCTTACTGTGATGGGGGCGATCCTTTGGTCTAGCCTTGGAACTGCCCTTGGTACCGCTCTTTGTTCAGCTGAGAAGAGCAGCGTTGTCGCAGCTTTGGTCGGCTTACCTGTTATGTTTAGCAGTTCTGTATTCTACGATCTCGAAGGAGCGCATGCCGTCCTTAAATCCTTAAGCGCGGCAAATCCTTTGACTTTTTACGTCGGTGCATTGAGGAAATCTATGCTTTTTGGCGGTATAAACCCTCGGGAGTATTTGATACTCGGTCTACTTACCGCTTGCTCTTTCCTAGTCGCTTGTTGGGTAGTAGGGGCTACAGATCT
>DGFF01000121.1 GCA_002391545.1 Candidatus Fermentithermobacillaceae bacterium UBA3907
AGATGTGTATACTTGCGCTTCTGAACTCCTTCTCTGGTTGCAGCAGGTGTTTTACCTATATGCCTGTCGGAACCGTGAATTCTTTTTAGTAAAGGCATAAGATTACCTTCAAACACTTCGTAGCATTTTGAACAGCCTAACCGGCCTACCTCAGCAAAATCTCTGTAACTCATGCCACATACAGGACACCGTACTTCTTCGCGTGGGTGCACTTGAGAAGGTAGTCCTTCAAGCTGCGACCCAAGAAGAGCGGACAGCAGGTTATTAATGGAAAACGAAGGTTCAAAAAACCCAGTGAAAAAGCCAGCTTTTCTGGCACATTCCTCACATAGGTGCATAACAGTCTTCTTTCCGTTTATCACCTGTTCTAAACGCACTGTAGCAGGAGCTTTACCGCACTCTTCGCACAACATATCGCCTCACTCCTCATCTTCACGCACAGAAAAATACGCCAACAACATCGCCTTAAACAACCTTGCTCGCAAAAGGTCCCTCAATGGCAGATCAACTGCTAAAGTGTCTCTAGACAGTGCAGCTTCCATGGTTTTGAACATCTTGAGATCAATAAGGTCGTCTTCAAACAGCCGGGTGAGATATGAGTAAGCCTCATCTTGTGTAAGATAGTTGCCTACATTTTCAATAATATCTGCTATGTCCTCTTCAGGTTCTAATTTGGCTATACGGATATAACCTCCACCGCCTCGCCTAGATTCTACAACATAACCTCGCTCAGGCTGAAATCGAGAAGATAGCACATAGCTAATTTGAGAAGGCACGCAGCTAAAGTGTTCGGCTAAGATCGCTCTTTGGATCTCAACCACTCCCCCGGCCTCTTCAACAAGAGCAACAATATGTGCTTCGATAAGATCTGCAAGACTTGCCATTTACTCTCACCTGCACTCATCATATTTTGACTTTGACTTTCTTTGACGTTTCATATATATAATACACTTTTTCGTCAAAAGCTCAAGGGAACTCGGAAATTTCTCTTTTTGAACTTCTAGGTCCATGATGAGGTAGAGCCCTAGAATACAGGTTTTAGAAATTCTCGATCAGATATTTCTCCAAAGCCCACGCTGCGACGGCACCATCCCCTACCGCAGTAGAAACTTGCCTTAAAGGTTTTTCCCTAACATCGCCTACTGCAAACAGGCCAGGTGTGGCCGTAGACATGTCTTCTCCAGTCACTATGTATCCGTTATCACTTAAATCAACCAGGTGCCCTACAGGTCCTGAATTAGGAGTAGAACCTACGTACAGAAACACCCCATCCACCCTTATCTCTTCAGTTTCTCCCGTTTTGACGTTCCTAACTACAACACTTTCAAGTTTGTCCTCGCCCAGCATCATGTCTACTACGCTATCTAATTTAACCGTTATTTTGGGATTGTTTTCAATTCTTCTTACGTTTGCAAGCATGGCACGAAATTGATCTCGCCTATGCACAAGGATTACCTCTCGCGCAAATTTTGTCAGGAATTCCGCTTCCGTTAGGGCTGAATCCCCGCCCCCTACCACAAGGACTACCTTATCCCGAAACAAGGGCCCGTCGCAGGTAGCGCAAAAACTTACCCCTTTACCGATAAATTTGTCTTCGCCAGGGACTCCAAGGTGTTTGGGCGTGGTACCTGCTGCCCAAATTACAGTTTTAGCCTGCAAATCACCATTTTGAGTTTGGACTGAAAACATAGGTTCCGCTTTTCCCACCTGCGTAATTTCTCCAAATTCGATTTCAGCACCAAAGATCTTTGCCTGTTCGATCATGAGATCCATCAGCTCTGGGCCTGATATGCCCTGGGGAAACCCTGGATAATTGTAGATCATATCTACTGTGCCTATTTGTCCACCGCCACCCATTGGATCTAACACCTGGACTTTTAGTCCACCCCTAGCTGTGTAGATGGCAGAAGTAATGCCTGCAGGACCACCTCCTGCTATGACCACATCGTATAGCATTATTTCATCCCCCTTCTTCTGCTCAAACTATGAAACTGGTACTAAGAATGTTGGGTTTTACCTTACTTCATGCTAGCACGGCAGCGCGCTGAATCTCAACACGCTTTCTTACTCATATAAAGGGAAACCCTGATCCTTACGGAGTACCAGGTGCACTACACTGGCACTACAAATATAGGGTCAGGGTTTGCAATTTCTTTATTTGTTTTCTTTTTCTTTTAACGCCTCTTCGATCACACTTTGAGCGATATTGGCAGGTACTTCTTCGTAATGATCAAACTCCATGGTAAACATGCCTCTTCCTTGCGTCATGGATCTCAAGTCTATGGCATACCTCTGCATTTCAGCTAAGGGGACAAGCGCCTTGATCACTTGAATCTGTCCTCTAGATTCCATCCCAAGGATTTTGCCTCGTTTCTTGTTCAAATCTCCCATTATATCGCCCATAAATTGCTCAGGCACAAGAACTTCTACTCTCATTATGGGCTCCAGGATTACAGGTTGAGCTTCTTGACAACCTTTTTTGAAAGCCAAGGATGCGGCTATTTTGAAAGCCATTTCAGACGAGTCAACTGTATGGTAACTACCATCATATAATGTGGCTTTGACGTTTACCACAGGGTATCCTGCTAGCACTCCTTCTAGTAGAGCTTCTCTTAGCCCTTTCTCTACAGCCGGAATGTACTGCTTGGGAACTGCTCCTCCAAAAATCTTGTCTTCAAACACAAATTCCTCGTCAGGGCAGTGCTCAAATTCAATCCACACGTGTCCATATTGCCCACGTCCGCCCGACTGTTTCTTGTGTTTGCCCTCAGCCTTGGCAGAACCTTTAATGGTTTCCCTGTAAGGAATCTTGGGCAAAGTAAGATCCACATCCACGCCGAATTTCTTCTTGAGCTTGGTAGTAGTCACGTCAACGTGTACTTCTCCGAGACCTGAGAGGACGGTTTCGCCAGTTTCTGGGTTTCGCTCCACTGTGATTGTAGGATCTTCTTCAGTTAGACGTGTAAGACCAGCTGAAATCTTGTCTTCGTCGCCTTTTGTTTTGGGTTGTACTGCCACCGAGTACACAGGAGCTGGGAATGTGATCCCTGGCAGCAGAATTGGCTTCTCTTCGTCACAGAGGGTATCCCCAGTAAGCGTCTCTTGCAATTTCCCTACCGCACCTATATCTCCTACAGACACGTACGGTACTGGCTCCTGATGCTTACCTTTGACCGTGTACAGTTGCCCGATTCGTTCTACCCGACCTCTAGTTGAGTTAAGACAACTGCTGTTAGATTCCATCTTGCCTGAGTACACCCGAAACAGGGTTAGCTTGCCTACAAATGGGTCTGCAGTGGTCTTAAAAGCAAGGGCTGAAAACGGTTCTGACTCTTTGGGATATCTAATCGCCTCTTCTTCAGTACCAGGAACAGTACCTACAACCGGCCCTACGTCAACGGGGCTAGGCATGTACCCAACTAACGCATCCAAAAGTACATCTACGCCTACTAGATTGGCAGCAGCGATAGGTATAACTAGGAACACCTTTCTGGCAATGCATGCTGCCTTAAGGCCCGCTACAACTTCTTCGTCAGTTAAGTCTCCTTCTTCCAGATACTTAAGCAAAAGATCATCATCAGCGTCGCATGCGGCTTCTTTTAGTTGCTCCTTGACCTGAGAAACTAGATCCTTCATGTCTGCCGGGACTTCTTCTTCCTTCATCTTTCCGTCATTGGAATAAACTATAGCTTTTTCCTCAATAACATTGACAAGACCCTTGAAATTCGCTTCCTTACCTATAGGCAGGTATAGAGGAACCGGTTTTATACCGAAGGAAGCGCCAATTTGCTCTAAAATCTTGGAAAAATCTGTGTTCTCTCTGTCCAATTTATTTATTGCAAACATAACCGGCATCTCATACTCTGCAGCATACTGCCAGACCAACTCTGTCCCGACCTCAACACCACCTGTAGCGTCAACCAAAATCAAGGCTCCGTCTGAAACTCGTAGAGCCGAACGAACCTCACCTACAAAGTCGAAATACCCGGGTGTGTCCAGGATGTTAACCTTGTTTCCTTTCCACTCTAAAGGCGCTACGGCAGCAGATATGGTCGTCTTACGTCTTATCTCCTCTGAGTCAAAATCTAAAACTGAGGTACCATCATCCACCTTACCGAATCTGTCGTTGCCGCCTGTCAAAAACAACATCGCATCCCCAAGAGTTGTCTTACCCGAGCCACTGTGCGAAATCAAAACAACGTTCCGAATGTTTTCCGTAGAATATTCCTTCAACAACATCTCCTCCTAACTTCCACGCTCACAACACATTCCTTCCGCATATTATCAATTAAACCCTGCCTCTTGCAAGTGAAGCATGGGGACGGTTCTCATGCTTCTTTCGGCGCCCGAAATAATGCTGGAGGTCACCAGGTAGAGTCTTTTTCCTCCTGAAGAAGAAATCTGACTCAAACATTAACGAGTATGGACCCTACATTATCTCATTATCCCATCCTCTCTATTCTATCCTCTCTCAATTTTTAAAATAACGCTTCATGATACGTAATGATAATATCTGCCGCTTAGGAGGGATCTATATGTTTTGGGGCAAGCCTTAACAATTATCTGTCCAATCACGTCACCGATTTCAAAACTATGGAGTCTGCGATGCCAGTTAAATCTAAGATACCGGTAGCTCCGCAGGCGCAAGCATCTAACAACACATGAGAAAAACCTCTGAAAGATACCTGACACACACACAATGAAAGTTGGCGCTTTTGCCTCCAAGTTTGAAATAGAATTAAATGAGATTAGTGGTACCATTAGATTGTATGGGAGCGCTCGGGTGTGAGCAGCGCATTTATGACCTAGTGTTTAAGAACTAATTCAAAATGACTTTGGGAGGAACTACCATGATTAAGTATCGTTGTAAAGTTTGTGGATACATTTATGACCCCGAAAAAGGAGATCCGCCTAATGCACCTCCGGGTACGTCCTTTGAAGTTTTGCCTGATTCGTGGAAGTGTCCCCTTTGCGGGGTAGGAAAGGAACAATTTGAAGCGATAACTGAAACGTCCCCTGTGATTAAATATTACTCTAACGATGATATTACAGTAGTTTGGCAACCAGATCTTTGCAACCACAACGGCAATTGTTGGAAGACCCTAAACCAGGTCTTCGATCCATCAAAACGCCCTTGGGTAAATATGCAAGGAGCCGATACTGAAACCATCATTGAAGTGGTAGAACAGTGCCCTACAAAAGCCCTTACCTGGAAGGCGCGCGAAGCAAACTGAGCAAAAGTGAAGCAAAAGGGACGGGGG
>DGFF01000133.1:0-4564 GCA_002391545.1 Candidatus Fermentithermobacillaceae bacterium UBA3907
GAACCCTATAGCCTGGGCCAATCCTGCTTTGCGTATGAGGACCGGTAGTCGGTGCGCCATAGAACCGTACTTGGTCTGATCATCTTTTGATTCATTCCGCATTTTGTTTACTTGATCAAATGCCAAAGAGGCGTACTGCTGATCTTTAGTTAGCATGGTCAATCCCTCCTGACAGCGTGATGCGACAAACCCCACGTCCGACAGTAGATTTGCCTCCTAACTGAAGGGGTTTGGACACTATTTTTCCCAGAACTTCAAAAACCTCTTCTGGGGTGGCTTTTACGTGCGTAGCAGCTACGATACCTGATAAAATGCTTTCGGCCGGTAGAGCTTCTTCGTACCAAAGTCCTTGTGTTTTTACTGTTTTGGTGTCATCATCAAGCCTTATGCGAGCAAACACTTCTGTGGCCGTATCGAGCAAAAAGCTCAACACCGTATCGTTTACAATACATAGACGTTGGGGAAGCATTTCCTGCCAGTTGCCATCAGAAGGAAACAGTTGTTTCCCAATCCATTCGCCCCATTCTCTAGCACTGCTGTCACCCTTAGATTGCAACTCTAAATCTTCTAGAAGGACTTGGTTATTCTCACATATTACACAATCGCTGTCAGATACGAAGCACTCTTTCATGTTCGGATTTGGTACCTTCGAAGGAGCATCGCTAACTCTTACGATATCTATATCTCGCAAGAAACGCATCAGTATGAATGGGGATGTTACCCATGCAAATGTTCCTATCACGCTACGAACTGGCAATAGGAGTAAGCGAAGGTCCGAGAAAGCGGCTGACCCTGCAAACTCTGAAGCGGCATCAGGTTCAGGACCAAATACCTTTTCACGTATTTCCTTGTTCTCGCAAGCGTCACGCAGCACGCCTTTAAGGGACGAGCCTGGCAGAATAGGTAAGCCTGTAGCCTTTTCACGGGCTATAGGAAGATCGATTGTTCCCACGCCTTGTCCAGTTCCCGCCTGCAAGGGGGAGAAGGCGTGAGCAAAAATAAGACGAGATTGCATGTGTATTTACCTCCTGTTACCGGTATTTTGAATGAAATCCAAGAAAGATTCCAGAACGTTTGGGTTGCCTCTCAAAGGAGGGATTTGTTCAGCTTCTTCCTTGGTCAAGTTTGCATCTACAGGAAATTCTCTTCCATCGCTAACTTTTAACACTAAACCTCCCGGAATCTTAGATACTTGGCTTCCTTCTAAAACCAGGGCCACACCGACACCTTGTCCTCCTTCACACGCTATAGGCTTGAGGATTAGCGGACTAGCGAAACGCTCGTAATTCTTCGTGCTTCCCTGAAGGGTGGACGTCGGAGGGTCTCCGTCCCTTTCATCTTTGAAGTGAAATACTATGGGAAGTCCTAAAGCACCACGCGGGAATTTACTGACGTTTGATAGGTCTTCTCGATGCTGCGGAGATCTGCAGCCGGTTTGCCTCCTAATTTCATCAGGTTCCGGCCATTTACTCCGACCCGGTCTTCCTCGTTCGGTACCCCCATGGCGCTGCTGGCGAAAGTTTTTCAAACTGAAAATAAGGTCCTTCCAAGACTCGGTGGGATTAGATTTCATTCCAGTAAGTGCCATTTTGGGTTCCCTTGAAAGATGGGGCACATTGCTGGGCCACTTCCCATTGCTTACGTGGGTAGCTAAGCCCTTTTTTATGAAAAGTTCTGTTTCTTGTGCTTTCGGTAACGGGACGGGCTTGCCATCTATGGCAGTGAGCATCAAAGCTCCAAAGCCCCGTCTCGTTCGACCGCCAATGCCGCCAAAAGTCTCCCAAGCCCACAATGCGGCCTCAACCGCTTCTTTCTGATACTCCGGGAAAGTGATAATCAGGTCAAATTTAACTTTTGCCCTAACCGAGTTGATTGTAGTATTCATTCGATATCGCCTTACATCTTCTTGCTGGGGCTGCAACGGAAAAGCTGCGTATGATGGAATAACATCATCCCTGCTTTTGACTCTTGGCGCTCCTTCCTTCCTATGTTCGAGGATAAACGGTTGTATAGGCTCTCCTGCACTTGTGATATTTACTACAATTTCTACTTGGGACGGCCTTGGCTTCTTTTCAGTGCTGGCCGCTCCAAACAGTAGATCCTCGGCGTCTTTCATAGCTTTTAGGTCACCGTCAAAGTCTCCTCCTTTGCAGGCCCGCCACCAAAACCGTAACTGGCCGCGGATTCCAGATGGGCGAACAACCATGTCTGCATCGGCCAATGCAGGTTGGGCCCCGCCGCCAAACATAGGGGTTATAAGCTCGTAACTTCTAGTCTGCATTATCATCGCAACCGGTTGCCCGTTAATTATTCGAACCTCTGGCAGAGGCTTTATAGGGGGCGGAATGATAACGTTACCATCTTTGTCTTTTGGAATTCTACTCATAATCTTATCTACACCTCCATCCTTCGAGGTGTCCCGTCCCAGACACCGAGTACAGCAAGGCCAAATCCGTCGAGTCTATCTTGCGGATTATCGCTGACGCATGACATCCAAGTCGCGTCTACCCAGTTGCGAATTGAATCTTCTTGGCCCTCAAGCTCAAGGAACAATACGGTGCCAGAAGGAGCCAGACGTCGTGCAGGTTTTGGCCTACGCTGCTCCATATCCCAACCAGACGCAACTTGCGGTCTACCCACGGCAATTGCGCGCAGTTTCGGGGATACCCCCATACTAGGATTTAATAGGTATTGTGGCTTCCATCCCGATTCGAAATAGCCAGGAGTGAGCAGTATAAGCCTACAATGTCGCTGCCTTACGATCTCGTCTCTCAAGGAAGCAGGACAACCTGGCAAGGGCTTTTCGGTTTTGCGCCACATTACCAGTCTTCGTTCTCCACCCAAGAAACCTAGCCCGTCCCTTAAGTTGGGCGCGTCTGTTTCTACTATCAGGGCAAGCCTGCGTGTGTGAGATAGGTAAGGCTTATGTCCAGGGAATGTGAACTCAAGTCCTCTGGTGTGAAAGAGAGCCCCCTGTTCTACATCTGCAGTTCTTGTCTCTGGATTTATCCCTACGTGAGTTCGACCTTCGCGTACGGGACCGTCATGGCCTATGTCTTTTAAAGCGATTTCTCCTTCTTTCGGATCCATCAGCCAATTCTGGAAGAATTCCCAATACCAGTACCGAGGCGCATGTTCAGCAGGTTTGCGCAAGTCAGGCTTTTGTGCGCCTACAAGTTGCAGCCCATTGGGAAGGTTAGTAGTAACTTTGGAATTAGTTTGAAGAGGTGCAAGTTGTCTAAGATCTGCTTTTGCGCTATAAGAAGGATCGAGTTCGAGCAAGAGTGCATCTGAAGGTGGGCGCACCAGAAACCGCGAAATATCATTAGTTTCGGCGTCAATTTCTGCCAACAGCGGTCCTTGAACCGGAATTTCCTTTACCGTTGAAATGGCTTCATCCCGGAACTTCCCTTGCGAGTCTTGTCCTTCTCTGGTCCGAACTGCCCCAGAGGTTGTTGAAGGAAAAGGAAA
This sequence comes from Candidatus Fermentithermobacillaceae bacterium UBA3907, assembly GCA_002391545.1. Classification (GTDB taxonomy): domain Bacteria; phylum Bacillota; class Sulfobacillia; order Fermentithermobacillales; family Fermentithermobacillaceae; genus UBA3907. Next base: position 3,472 of record DGFF01000133.1, read on the forward strand.
GGGCAGAGACGAGGCTATGGCTCCAGGCACTGCTTCAAACGGGCGTCCATCTCTGAAAATGAGAGGATCTCGAGGTTCGATAATCCAAACAGTCACCGCTTCTCCTCCTTTCCAGCTAAGCGATAAGCTGAAGCAAGCTCGCGTGCGACGATCAGTTCATCAGCTAGCTGTTCTACAGATATTTTTCCGCTTTCCACAAGATCGCTTAAACTGTTGACAACATTTTCACTAACCTCTCTAGTGCCCCGGGATGCCTTCTTGCGTCCTAGGATTCGCCTTACCTCCGCCGATATGGCTTTATGGGGGAGATAGTAGTTATCATCTCCCGATCCTTCCAAGGTCATGGCCAGAGTTTCTAGTTCATAGGCTGCCTGGGTAGATATGTCTTCTTTGAGGAACAGATCAATAAAGTATTCTAGCCTCTGGTCGAGTGTTCCCCATGTTCCTCCTATTGTCCGTTCAGAGCCGCCTCGCTTGGTCAAGGTAATAGCCAGGGCATTTTTGCCTTTTATAGATTTGGCATATTTCTCGGCTTGTCTGACCGCTTCCAGGGAATTTGAAAGGGGCTCTAGATGATGCACTATTGCAAGACCTGCCGACAGACTAGGTCGAATATCTTTGTTCGTCTGAGGATCAAGCACAGTAAAATCTGACATATCTTGAGCGAATGTATCAGCCAGTTTTTTTGCACACTCGATTGCAGTATGCATAGGTAGGAGCGCCAACACGTCTTCGCCTCCTGCATAGATTAGACATCCGTGGTATTCAGTTACAATGGGATCGGCTTTTTGTGCAAATGTACTAAGGCGACGAGACAATTCCCTATGTTCGTCAATAGTTTCTTGCTCATTTATGATCATTCCCATGTTATCCCCATCTGCCTGGAGAAGTACGTAGTATGGGATGGGCCTGTCGCCTCGGAAAGCGACTTTTAAGAACTGATCTAACGCCTTTTGGGCCTGTTCCAAGTCATCTCCATCAAAATAGTCAGCGAGACGCTCAGAAAATAATAGTTGGCCATCATTCCGGCCGAAGATTTCATGAGGAACTGGCACAGTGTTCAAAGCATCAGAGCCTATTCCCAATTCTTTCA
>DGFF01000133.1:4831-17883 GCA_002391545.1 Candidatus Fermentithermobacillaceae bacterium UBA3907
ATGTGGGAAGTGCTATAAAAATGTTCTTGATCTCCTCTCTTACCGTGCCTTTTTAGCATCCCTACTCCGCACAGGTACTCTCCTTTACGTACTCCGTATTTAGTACGAAGCTCCCTTTTTAGTCTATTCTGGTCTTTATTCCTATTGCTATATGCCTTTCTAGGGATAACAGTTTCCCGGAGTCCATCTAAAGAAGACTTGTTTTGTGAACTACCCCAGGTTGAGGGATTAAAATTGCGAGTTACCTTTCTCGCCGCCATCAGGGATTCGGCCTGGAAGCGGGTTCTGGCGTAATTGTCTCCTAAGGGACAAGACACCCAGAAAAATTCAAGCAGGTCGTCTACCTGCAGTTCGGCGGTTTTTCGGTCGAACTCTGCTACAGATTCAATTCTAGAGAATGCCTCATCGCTAATTTCATGTAGTCGCGAGATCACTCTAGCCCGAACAGCCTCACCTAGTACGGCAGGGTCTATTCTTGTCCTTGCAATTATTCGGTTTGCGACGTTAAACTTGTCAGATTTTAGCTGCGATAAGGTTTCTGGCGCCGGCGAAATAAGGCTCCAAGCCAAGTCGCCGCCATTTTGTTCTACGATCTCAAGGGCCGCTGTCTTGCTCAATTCGCTAAGTAGCCAGGAACCAAACCACAGGTCTCGACTACGACGTGAGGATCTGATGAAATCCTGGACAGGGCCAATATGGTACAATACTAGATGAACTTCATCCATGGTCTAAGTTTTCCTCCTTTCTCATACGCCTAAGTGCTTTCTTATCTCCGTGCGGAGTTTCAGCTCATCTTCATCACTAAATTTGCCCTCTTTGGCCGAGGGGGTTTCAATAACTGTGATGTTGTGAAATTCAGCAAGTTTTAGGTTATCGTAAGGATACTCATCGTCTATTACTAGAAATCTTTTGGTATAGGTGCCTAGAAATGCAGCTTCTGTCGAAGTGATAATTTGTCCGAGAACTCCTTTGCTCCTAGCCTTCCTACCGCTCTTTACTTCTACTGTGCCGACCCTGCTATCTTTTCGTACCACAAAGTCAATTTCTATGTTTCCATGCGAGCGAGGCCTTACCGAGGCTTTTACCTCGTCGCATTCAGATTTAAGCACTTCATATACTAGTTGCTCGAACTCATTTTCAGAGGAACCTTCATCGTATGCACCTAGATGTGCTTTGAGGTACGTATCGATATCGATGATGCCTGATGGGTGAATTTTTTCTATGAACTCTAGCTCGCCCGTTTGGGTTGCCCGATAACAGTGTATGACATTTTGTCGGCCTTCGCTGATTAGATAGCAGAATGGGGCACCGCAAGATTGGGCCATTCGGTAAGCTGAAATAGCCATCATTTTGGTTCCGCCCGTCAGGTTGAAGATAAGTTCCTGTGGATCACAAACTTGCTCATCCAATAACTTGCGTAGATTCTTATCAATATCGAGCATGTCGTAGGGATGAACTTCCCGAATATCTACCTGAATCTGCAAGCGGTCTTGGCTGGCCATCTCCTCCAACAGTAAGTCTAGGCGTTCTGCGATCTGTCGTGTGCGATCGGTGCATATAAAATCGAGATATTGGGGTTGTAAGCATAGTATCGGTACCAAGTTAGCAATAGGCTGCTCTCCGACCAGAGACACCATCCTTACATATTCGGTCATGGAATCGCTCCTTTCCTCATATTGTCCAAATTGTTTGCTTGTACCTTATATAGTGAACACGCAGTTGAGGTAGGAGCAATCTAGGATTATCCGTATTGTAAACGTTGCAGGAATGCTTGCATGCCAGAGTTGAAAAATCCGTTGTTGTATATCTCGCTACGCAGCAAGCGGCGCTTATCACTGGGCCAAGCTGATTACAGTTCGTTTCCTCCTTTCTGGCTTAATCAGCAAATTTTTGGTTAAGTTGGTCTACAGCCCACACAAGATCATCGTATCTATCGGTGGTCGTCAAAACCTTGAACCTGGCGCCAAATCCTGAATCATCAACGTATTCTCCTATGATGCTCCAAGACACCTTATTATCTAGAGATTCTTCTCGCAGGTGAAAACCGGTTTTCTTCATGCCTTTTTGTTTAGAGTAATCGACCGGTACGCATCTGGTAATCCAGGGTACTTCCTCCCAGACTTTGGTGACAAACTGTTGAAAATTTTTCGGGTAGTGATGATCCTGGAATTTGGGAGGCTGTCTTTCTTCTAAAGTAGCGTCTCGCAGACTTACAGGTCTAGGGTAAAGCAACCGATACCCAGTTACGTAGATTTCGCCGATGGGGGAAAGAGCCCAGCAGGTTTCTCCGTCGATGACTTCCCGTTCAAGTAGGACTTCGAGTTCTTCATCAATGGGACCAATTTGGTCTTCAGTTAGTAGAGGTTCTTTTTCAAAAGCGTGAATCACATTTCCGTACTTACCAATGAGGCTGTAGTCTAGAGCGACTGGAAGAGGCGGGAAGGATATAATGTCGTCAAATCTCTCGTGCCTATAATACACATCGATGTCCATGGCTACGCCTATCAGTGCGGCAACGGCAATCTGAGCTTTGTAGCCACCAGTAGCATCGATAGCTACATACGCAGGAGAGCCTACATCGCGAACAATTTTCCCAATTTCGCGAACCAAGTTTCTCAGGCCAACAGTTCGAAACTCCCAGGGACGTTCATCTTGTAAACCGTCAATACAGACATATCGTGCATTTTGCAACCTCAAATCGTCTTTCCTAGATTCGAAATATGTAACGAGTATTTCGCCGGTGATCCTTCCTTCATTTGTGTCCGACACCAAAAATACGATTTCTCGCATCTCGAGCCAGTCTTTTTGGGCAAGAGAGTGTATGGAGTTTATTTCAGCTCCACAAAGACGAAAATGAGCCGGAACTTCAGCAAGACATCGTCCAAGGGCTTTCCACTCACCTAGATTATAATGCCTTTTGAGTTTTTCCACAGTTGACCAATCCAAACCTTCGGGGCCTTTAGATTCATTGTTTTCCTCTGCATCTGAGGGCTTTTCTGGAAGCCGTTTGAGGTTACCTAAGAGACTTGTACCTACAGTAGAAATTAGGGTGTGAGGTTTTTGTTTTGGCACATGTTTCAACTCCTTTAAGCTCATGTTGGTGCAGCTATTGAAGCGCATTTCATGTGGTTCCATTTATTGCTTAGTGCTGCGTATTCTTCCGAGGTAGATTCGGTATTAGATATATTAGTTGATTTTCTGGAACTACTGCTATGTTCTATCCAGTACTGGCAAATTCCTTCCAGTGGAGGCCAGGTTTTTCGGGTTGCCGTTATCATCATCTTGATCTAATAAATCTAGAAAAGGGTATTGTTTTCTTCCATAGTTGCTCATTGTAGAGGGGTTTAAGGTTCTATAACTTAATAAATTTTCAGAAATATCGATATATTCAATACGAGAGTGTCAACCTGAGTGATATCTACACAATTGGCGTACAAAAACCTTCAACAGGAATGCGGTGAATAAAATGCACTTATTTGTATCTGAATACGGTCAGTTCATTGGCAAGAAATCAGAGCGTTTGGTAGTGTCTTCTAAGGGCAAGGTTGTTCAAGAGATTCCCTTCCGAGACCTCACGCAAGTGACCATTGCTTCCAGGGGAGTAAGCATTTCCACTGACGCTATTGAAGGGTGTATCGAGTTTGGCGTTCCAGTAAATTTCCTCAGTTTCAATGGAAAACCGTACGCTATGCTTATATCTCCCGTTTTAAATGCTACCGTGACTACACGACGTGAACAGCTCAAAGCGTATGACGACGAACGAGGAGTCTATTTGGCTAAGGCTTTCGTAGCGGGCAAAATAGGTAACCAGGCAAATTTGGTGAAGTATTTTGCCAAGCATAGAAAGGAAAAGGATATATATCCCACTTTAATGGCCAACGCCCGGGAAATTGAAGATCTGAAGAATCAAGTAGATGCCGTCGAAGGTAGCACAGTAAACGATGTAAGGCCGTATCTAATGAATTTGGAAGGAAGGGCAGCTGCTATCTATTGGCAGGATATAGGCGAAATTGCAGTAGGAGAGGAATTCAATGGTAGGAAGCATAGGGGAGCCCAAGACCCGTTCAATGCTTGTCTCAATTACGGTTACGGAATTTTGTACAACCAGGTGTGGGGAGCAATACTTTTAGCGGGCCTTGAACCTTTTGCTGGGTTCTTGCACGTGGACAGACCTGGCAAACCTAGCCTTGTATTGGACATGGTTGAAGAGTTCAGGCCTGCAGCAGTAGACCGGCCCATAGTTGCTTTGTTATCAAGGGGATGGCGGCCAAAGTTAGAAGAAGATGGCGGTATGACCCGGGAATCTCGACGAGAGGTGGCCGATGCAGTACTGACTCGGTTAGATGGTAAGGAGCGCTATGACGGTGAAAAAAGGAGTATCAAGCACATAATCGTGTCTCAGGCGCGGAGGGTGGCGGCTTATTTGAGAGGGGAAAGAAATTATAGCGCGTTTGTTAGCAGCTGGTAGTCAGATGCAAGGGTGAAGGGTTGCGAAACAGCCGGGTGTCGAAACCATCTTTCCGCAAATTGGCAGGGAGCCTGCGGCAATTTTCCGGTTCAGAAGTTTACTGTCAAGGGGAGCGACTAAAGAAGATTTTGGTTAGGATGTGTGTGTTATGGTCAATACCCTGGTGATATATGACATTGTAGAAGATAAGGCTAGGAACAAAGTGGCTGAGATATGCAAGGATTACGGATTGGAAAGAATACAGTGGAGCGCTTTTTTCGGCAAGACCAATAGAAATAGGCGAGAAGAGATGGTACTTAAGTTTCACGATGCGCTAGAGGATTCAGAAGGCGACATACAGATTTTTGTAATATGCGAGAAGGATATGCGTCTTAAGAAACATGTTTCGGTTAAACAGTCACATGTTGAAAAAAGAGACGAGGCAGCGCTATGAATGGCACAGAGCAAATCCCTAGGGCAAAAAAGAAATACGATCCTGCGGAAATGCTAAATGCATCCGACATTAGGCAATATATGTATTGTCCCAGGATCATCTATTTCAATTACGTCGTTGTGGTACCGAGGCATACTACTTTAAAGATGGAAAAGGGGAAAACTGCTCAAGAGGATTTTTCCCGCCTAGAGAAGCGACGTACGCTGGCTAAATGGGGCTTAGAGGATGGGCAAAGGGAGTTTCACGTGCCGGTTAAATCGGAGAAGATGGGCCTCTACGGTGTGTTAGATATGGTTATCACTTCAGACAGTGGCCTTTATCCAGTAGAGTACAAGAATACCCTTGGCAGGGTGGGGATCCATCATAAATACCAGCTAATAGCTTACGCGATGATGTTGGAAGAAGAAAGAAGGAGACCTGTTAGAGAAGGTTTTATATATCTCATTCCACAGAACCGATTGGAAAAATTCCTTGTAGATGAGGGCGCACGTTTTTACACGAAGAAGATTTGCACCCAAATGCGCAATTTGATTGATACTCAGACTTTTCCTGAAGCAACTCGCAAAAGGGAGAGGTGCAAAGATTGCGAGTTTAGAAATTATTGCAGAGACACCTAGTTTCTGTAGAAAGAGAGGGGTAGAGGGTAATGTATTTTCTGACAGCCGAAGAATCCAAGTTTTTGCTTAGATCATTGATTCCTAAGACTAGAGAAGCCGGAGTAGTGGAGGAATTAAGGGGATGGCACTGGTATGAACCGCCTCTCGAGCCGCCGTTTGCCATAAAGATTCCTATTTACGAGGTTGCCGGGAAGTATTGCCCAACGAGTCGGGATCTGTACCTAAAAAAAGTGGAAAACGTAGAAATTGTGCCTGGGAGGGCAATGATAGCGGGTGGGATATATCACAGCGTTATAACCGAAATGTTTTCTGAGGCTAAGAAGTTGATATATACTTGTGGACCGTCTGATTTGGATGGGATAAAAGAGGGTCTGCAGCTGCTCCTTTCAGACATGACTCCAGCAAATGAGCAAATGGAAAGCCTGTCTAAGGAAGATTACGATTACATAGCCCAAAATGTAAAAAAGCTAAGGGAGTTTCAGTACCCTAGGCTGGTCGCTCGAATTTCAGATACCATTTCAAAGCAGCCATTTATACAGGCCGATGCCCTGGCGGCCATGGCGATTCCAATAGTTTGCGAGTATAAGCTTGACGGTACATTTCTGGGCTTGAGCGGATTTTTGAGTTGCGATGCTGTTTTTGCAGGCGGTCCCATTATCTTCGACGCTAAGTTTGGACAAAAGCAGGATTTCCACAAACTAAGCGCTACGGGATATGCATTGGTTATGGAGAGTTTGTTCGAATTTCCTGTTGACGTAGGTTGTACGGTATACGTAGATATGCGCGGAAATACGCCCTTGATCACTAGGGATCTTTTTGCCATAGATGACGAATTGAGGCAGTGGTTTATAGATGAAAGAGACGATAAGATGCAGATAATCTATGACGAGTTTGATCCTGGAGTGGCAGTGGATTGTCCGCGCTATTGTTCTTACATGGCTTTTTGCCGATAAGGACCGACAGATAAAAATTAAAAGTGGATGCGAACATTCGTTACCGACTCTCTGTGCCGGTCACCCCATGATAAAATATTTAAAAGTCGGGTGCAAGCGGCTGTTATAAGGAGGAATTGTTTTTACCCAAGCGGAAAAGGGTAACTTGAAAGGGGGGTGTCAATGCTAAGTTTTACAGGCCATCCCATTTATGACGTAGGAGTTGCGACAGTAACCGCATTTTGCAAGAAAAACGACCCGTCGGAAGTGACTGAAGAAGATCTGAGCCTAGTAGCAGATTTTATCGAAACGCAGTATCCTCAGGAACCATTCAAATCTTACTTAACTGTTGCTTTTACCAGCAACGCTTGGTTTGCACAGCCGTCGTTCAGAAATGCTCCTGAGAAAAGGCAAGAATACGCTAGGCGAATCACCAGGTCTTTCAGTGAGTCTTCTGAGGAATCAGATGAAATGTGTGTTTTCACAGGGGAACCTATTACTTCTGTGGCTTTTTCAGACAAATTGCCAAGTGGACGTGGATTTAGGCAGCACATACCTCTTGTTTCAGGCGAAGGAATAATAAACTTTTTCCCCGAAGGTAATCCAGGCATGCCAGTGTCGGGAAAAGCCGCACTGTGTATCCATGCGTTTCCTCTAGGATGTGGGAAATGCGGAGGTAAGCTTCTTGCAGTTCATTCTGATAGCCCGGATATCATTATGGAATTCGCTAGAACGTTTTTAGAGCAGAACTTAAGGGCTGCCGATTTGGCACGAGCAGCAGGATCATCAAAACTTCCAGAGGCAAATATGAGCGCCAAGACATTACTCATAGATATTTTGTTGAAAAGTGAAGCTATGAAGGGTGATGTAGGCTCGGAAGAGATGAATCCTACAATAACTGCCTACCATTTGAGCAATGCTGGGCAAATGGATCCTCTAGACCGGCGGAACCCGCCGCTTGAGATCTATCATCTGCCTCTAGAAATCAGCTCTTTTTTGCGAGCGGTTTCGCGACCCAGGTACAACGCCATGTTTTCCGAGCTGGTGAGAAGAGCGTGGCAAATAGAGTCCAAAGACGATGAAAAGAGTGGGGCGCGGAAAGATAGACCCAAAAGAAATTATCTGTATGAGGATTTGTTTACTCTGCCTGGTAATGCCCCTCAGTTCATAAGGCGGTATTTTCTCAGAATTCCTGTAAGAAGGGCACCTGATGACGATCCAAGGAAATATTATTCCATAGACTCCGAGGCTAATTTAGTTTCGTGGGACCTTGTAAATCTATTTTTAGAGAAGGTGATGCTTGTGGATAAGGAACGGATTGAAGAGATCCGGAAACTAGGAGACAGTCTGGCTGAATACGTGGCCCGGGAGAATGACAGGAGGTTTTTCACGGCGTTCTACAGTGAGATGAGATACGGCAACTTTAGGAACGCCCTTATAAAAGCGAATTTAAGACATGTTAGAAATGGGAATCCACCGCTTATAACACTTGATCCCTATATCACTATATTCGAAGAAGGGTACGACATTCCTCAAGCGGACTGGCGGTTGTCCCGAGACTTGGTTCTAATACGTATGGTTGAACAGCTGTATAAGAATGGGTGGTTGGGAGCTAATAAAGATGTAATTGCTGAGCCGGAAGAAGAGATTGCTGAAATTATAGAGGAGGAGTGAAATACATGGGTTTTGTTACAGGGATGTTTTTGATTGATGCTCCTGCGTCTGCCTTAAACAATCTTGGCGCTATACCAGGTGAGCGGTTTGATAATAGCGTGGGTGTAAAGGGAATTAGCACTAGAGAGGGATTCTACCCCTACGTTTCTGGTCAGGCTTTCAAGTATTGGCTAAGAACTACTTTGGAAAAAGGTCCGTTCGGTTGGAAGGCGGCACCAGTGTACAGAGAGGAGAAAATAGCATATACAGACGCCAACCCCATCCTATGGTGGGACGATGATTTATTTGGATATATGAGAGCTCCGTCCAAGCGCGAGTCGGCGAGAGCTAAAAGGGAACAAGAAGGCCCCAGAGAAAACGAGACTGAGACTTTGGAAACCCTTACTCGAACTGCTCCTTTTAGGGTAAGCACACTTGTGTCTATTGCCCCTGTGCGAGTGGTCAATGACTTTGGGGTTATGGCTCGACACGAGGGAGATCCTGTGCCCCATGAACACCAGTTTTACAGAGCTACTCTAAAGGGTCTCATGTCCTTGGACCTTGAGAGTTCGGGCAGATTTTGGTACAAGAAAAAGACAGGTTTTTTGAATCTGGATGAAGTTCGTACTAAGATGGCCGAAGAGATGGGTTTAGAGCACAATGAATCGGACAAGTCATATAGTTTGAAAACAGATGAACGATTGGAAAGGATAAGAACCTTATTCCAGGGTATGGCGTGTCTAGACGGTGGAGCCAAGCAGTCTATTCATTACACGGACGTGAGCCCCCCTTACGTAATGATGTGTGTTACACGAGGTGGTAATAACATATTTTCTTATGTGATTGGTGCCGATAGCAAAGGTCTTCCTCAGTTTAACCAAGAAGCTTTCGAAGAAGTGATGAGAGTATATTCAGATGATATACTTTCTCCTGTGTTTATAGGCTGGACTAAGGGATACATGGATGAAGAACGCAAGAAAGTGGAACATTTTCTTTCCGAATATCCCGGTGAAAAAGTCAAGTTGACTCATCCAAGAGAGGCTTTTGAAATGCTAGATCAGGCGCTTAAGGAAAATCCAGAGTGGCTAGATTAGGGTGATTATGATATGGAGGTTCTAAGAATAACTGGAAAAGGGATTACTACATCGTTCCGGTACCCCCATTTTATCCAGGGAGTGCACCCTACCTTCGAGATGCCTCCGCCTTCTACCATATACGGCCATATATGCAGCGCTCTTGGGGAATGGTTCGATCCGCAAGGAGTTTGGTTTGCATACTGCTTTAGATTTGACGCTAAGTTTTTTGACGTTGAGCATTTGCACATTGTAAGGGAAGTTAAGAGCCGATCGAAGGTTAAGGGAACTGACTATCCGTTGGCTACTGAAGGGAATATTAACCCGTGGAAACGGGAAATTCTTTTTAATCCTACCTTGACGCTCTATATAAATAAGCCGGAATGGTATGAGAAGTTCCATTCTCCGAAATATCCTGTTGCCCTGGGGAGGTCACAAGATCTTTTCACATACACAGATGTTGAAGTCATCAAATTAATAGAATCTGACCAAGCTTACTTCGAGAATACCCTCTTGCCATATGAGATGGGGTTACGCGTAGGCGCTGGGTATGCTGTGCTGATGCCTAGGTATTTGGATTACGAGAGGGGACGTGCTCCTGTATTTGAAAGATATTACGTGTTACGTAGAAGAGTGTTTTCCTCAGACTTGATAAAGATCCGTGGTAACGATGATCCATTTTGGGTCGATCCTTCTAGCGAGGAGGTGAAAGGATCGAAACTTGGTCTGGCATTTCACAGTTTCGTAGATGATGATGGGGGAACTACGATGGCCGGAACATCTTAATTCGATTTGGGCCAAAGCCGCCATGGACGATGAGAAGGTAGGGGAGAGTCTCCCTGAGCACACCTATTTTGTTCTTCAGATGGCGGGACACGCATATTCTCTAAGGCGACATATTCCCTACCTCACAGGCGCCGACGAGTTTTGGAATATCTTGTTTTGGTCGTGTTGGTTTCATGATTTTGGAAAGAGTTCGCCTTCATTTCAATCGTATCTAAGAGGGCAAACAACACGATGGGGCCACAGACACGAGGTATTATCGTTAGTTTTCCTTAAGTGGATAGAAGATTCTTTTGAGGAAGACGAGTTTGCCCTTCTTTGTGCGGCAGTTGCTTATCACCATAAAGACAGGGAGAAGATCCATACTTGGTATAGCCCTCCAGATCCCGATGAATGCATTGGTGAGATTTTCGCAGGTTTGGATCCTCCCGAGGATGAAACCATCTTAAACTTATACAGGTGGATTGATATGTACCAACACGAAACTATAGCGAGGGCAGGTTTTCCGGAAGATGCTGGTGTGAAGCCCGTGAGTCTTTTACGTGAACGTGAAGCGCTAAGGGTTGTTAAGGACGATTACGGCCAGTGGGTACTTGAATATTTGAAAAAACTAAGGGGTTGGCATAGGAAAAACCCTTATGGACCTTATGGTTCTCGATCGGAGACTGCTCTTTTGCTAAAAGGCATCGTTAATTGGTGCGATTACACGGCTTCTGCACATGTGGAAAGTTGCGGTTTCGAGGACGGGCTTTCCTTAGAGTACTTGGAGGGTAGGCTAGATGCAGCAGTATTTGACTCTCCTTATAATCATCAGAAGCAATCCTCCAAGGTTGATTCTGCTGTATTGATTGCGCCAACTGGCAGCGGAAAAACCGAGGCATCTCTTATATGGGCTTGCTCACAGCCAGATAGAGGCTATCCTGTATCGCGGATTATATATATGCTTCCTTATCAGGCAAGTATGAACGCAATGCACGCTAGGCTAGATAAGGTGTTTCCTGGATATACAGGGCTTGAGCATGGGAGAAGTACATTGGCTTTATACAGGCAATGTTTGGATGAAGGCGCTGAATTGCAGAAAGCAATTAACGAGGCACGTATACAATCCAAATTGAGCAGGCTTCACTGTTATCCGGTTAGAGTTACCAGTCCGTATCAGGTGCTTAAAGGTCCCTATAGACTTAAAGGCTATGAATTGCTGCTTTCAGACTTTGTGGGCGCCACAGTTATACTAGACGAGATCCACGCATACGAAGTAGAAAGGTTAGCCAAGATTTTGGCTACTGTAGAGTATCTTCAAGAAAGTATGGGGACGAGGGTATTCATTATGAGCGCTACGCTTCCTGGAATCTTGATCCAAAAAATTCAGGAGATTTTAGATACTGAAGATATCATTCGGGCTGATCCTGAGACTTTCGCGAAGTTTACGAGGCACCAGCTTGAATGTATTGATGGAGACTTACTAGAGGAACGGTGGCTTGAGGAAGTATGTGAGAAAGCCAAACAAGGGGTCAATGTTCTGGTATGCTGCAATACCGTTTCACGTACCCAAGAGGCTTACGAATACATAAAGGAAGCCTCCGGCACGAGCGTTGAAACTATTCTTTTGCATGGGCGTTTTACAGGTGCAGATCGTCTAGAAAAAGAAAAGCGGATTCAGGAGCTGGTAGGATCCGGGTCTGAAAAGCGAGGCCCTGTCGTAGTTGTATCTACCCAGGTAGTAGAAGTAAGTTTAGATATAGATTTAGATGAGTGCTACACAGATCCTGCGCCCCTTGATGCTCTAGTTCAGCGGTTTGGACGGGTGAATAGACGTAAACGTCGCAACTTGGCTCCAGTAAAGGTCTTTACTTTGCCCGACGACGGGCAGGGGATTTATGATCCCAACCTGGTTCAGGCGTCGGTTGAGATAGTAAGAAGAAATTGTGGCAGACCTATAAATGAACAGGAAATATCTTCGTGGCTGGACGAGATCTATAGTGGCGAAATTGCGTCTAAGTGGAATCGCGAATTTGAGGAATCTTACGGTATGTTTCGACGGTCTTGCATAGAAACCATGGAGCCTTTTGCGTCAGATCCAAACGCCGCTAGTTTGTTTTATAGGGCGTTTGATGGGGTTGAAGTTGTTCCTTCAGTTTTGGCCCAAGAATATGAGCGTCTGTATGATTCAGGCAATCCCCTGGAGGCTTCCGCCCTGACTGTTCCAGTGTCCTGGAAGCAATACTTGGGTCTGGTACGAAAGGGATTGGTCAATAGGGATTCTGATAGCCTTGTGTTAGATAGATCGGGAAAAGTTCCTGTTGTAGAATTGCCTTACAGTAAAGAATACGGAATGAAAATGCAAGGAGGAATGTTGTCTTAGTGAAAGACTGAGGAGTTTGGAACACATCTTTGGTTCACAAAATCTGACTTGAGCTCATGATGTTTGTTTTGTGAACTTGCAGGTAGAAGAGTTACGGAAGAATGATTTTCGAGGGAGGCCTAGCGTGATGGTTAGAAATGGTAAATCGGAGGGAATAATTAACAGGCAGTATATGGTATTGCCACCCTTAGCAGGTAACAGAGAGAGACTTACTTTTCGAGGGAAGAGGGGGTTTTTGAACGATTTTGGCTCACTCGAAAATTCCGACTGGTTTTCTCTTAGTATTCATGGTAAAGTACCAGTACAGGGAAGTATGGAATCGTAAAAAAAGGTCGGTTGCAGCGAGGATCCCGATGTAAAGGGAACTGAAACCTTTTCTTTGGTGAACCAAGGTTTAACATCTTCATGCCACCACTTAGCAAAAGCTGTGTTCTTCCACCAAGTCTTAATACTATCCCATTTTTCCTGGAGGCTAGTTTTTATGCTGTCATATAGCTGTAGCCATCTTTCTTTTGTAAACCACGGAGTAACGTGTTCATGCCACCACTTAGCAAAAGCTGTGTTCTTCCACCATGTTTTAATCCCCTCCCAGGTCTCCCGGAGGCTGGTTTTCATATTGCTATACAGTTCTAACCACTTTGCTTTGGTAAACCAGGGAGATACATCCTCGCTCCACCACCTGGAGAACCGTTCCCATGTTTTCCCGAGCCATGTTTGGCTAAACCAGCTTT
>DGFF01000067.1 GCA_002391545.1 Candidatus Fermentithermobacillaceae bacterium UBA3907
TTTGACGCAGATAATGAGATTCGGATTATCGGCACGCGTCACGGTGAAAAACGCTACGAGACTTTACTAACAAAAGAGGAATATGTGCGGGCGCAAGACTTAGGGCGGTTTTTCAGAGTCCCAGCCGATAACCGCGATTTGAATTACGACAAGTATTTTATTCAAGGCGATGAGAAACTTTCAGTCGATGTTGAGTATAACTCGGATAACACAGAAAGACTAAATGTTGAGCAAATTAAAGAGAAGCTGTTGGCTGTAGAATATGTAAGAGCGGAGCTTGCGCAATTCAAAGCCAGCAAACAAGCTGCGGTATCAACGGAATAGGGTTTATCACGCAGGGATAGAGGTATGAGTTGGGATGAACATTCTTGTTACAGGGGCAACAGGATTTATTGGGAAAAACTTAATAATAGAGCTGCGAAACAAGAAGTATACACAGATCCTCGAATATGATAAGGATAGCAATCCTGACCTACTTGATGAGTATTGCCAGAAAGCTGATTTTGTCTTTCATCTTGCAGGTGTGAATCGTCCTCAAGATCCGGAGGAATTTATCAGTGGAAATTTCGGGTTTACTACACAGCTCTTGAATAAGCTAAAGATCTACAACAATAAATGTCCAGTTATGTTTGCCTCATCGATCCAAGCTGAGCGGGATAATCCATATGGCAAAAGCAAAAAAGCAGCCGAGGATGAACTCTTTCAATACAGTGATGAAACAGGAGCTAAGGTGTTGATATACCGTTTCCCAAATGTGTTTGGCAAGTGGTGTCGACCAAACTACAACAGTGCAATCGCTACGTTTTGTCACAATATTGCTCATGATCTTCCGATAACGGTGCATGACCCGAATGTGACCTTGACTCTAGTGTACATAGATGATTTAGTAGATGAGTTAATAAGGGCCCTCGAAGGGAACGAAACAAGAAATGGCCGTTTCTGTGAAGTGCCTGTTGTTTATAGAAAGACACTTCAAGAAATCGTGGATCTAATCAACTCATTTAAGCAAAGCCGTGATGAGCTGACGATTCCAGATTTATCAGATCCATTCACTAAGAAACTATACAGCACGTATCTCAGCTATCTTCCCCAAGATGCATTTAGTTATCCTCTGAAGATGAACGTAGATCATCGCGGTTCGTTTACTGAGTTCATAAAAACCATAGATCGGGGTCAAGTTTCTGTTAACATCTCTAAACCGGGAGTAGTTAAGGGGAATCACTGGCATCACACGAAGAACGAGAAGTTCCTGGTAGTATCAGGGCGAGGTGTAATCCGCTTTAGACGAATCGATTCAGACGAAGTAATTGAGTACTATGTCAGTGGTGACAAACTTGAGGTAGTGGACATTCCACCAGGTTACACACATAACATAGAAAACCTTGGTGATACCGACATGGTGACTATTATGTGGGCAAATGAACCATTTGATCCGAAAAACCCAGATACTTATTACTTGGAGGTTTAGCGAGATTGAAAAAGCTAAAAGTGATGACTGTAGTTGGTACGAGGCCGGAAATAATTAGGCTATCTGCAGTGATTAAGAAGCTGGACCAGTCAGAAGCTATAGATCACGTATTGGTGCATACTGGCCAAAACTATGACTATGAGTTAAACGAAGTGTTCTTCAAGGACCTAGACCTCAGAAAACCGGATTACTTCCTTGATGCAGCAAAAGGGACACCGATGGAAACTATTGGCAATGTGCTTATAAAGATAGATCCAATACTGGAGAAGGAAAGGCCGGACGCATTTCTGGTATTAGGAGACACAAACAGCTGTCTATGTGCCATCGCTGCTAAACGGAGACATATACCGATTTTTCACATGGAGGCGGGAAACAGGTGTTTTGATCAGAGGGTTCCAGAGGAGACCAACAGGAAGATTGTTGATCATATAGCAGATATCAACCTTACTTACAGCGACATTGCGAGGGAATATCTCGTCAGCGAAGGATTTCCTGCAGATAGAATTATAAAAACAGGAAGCCCGATGTATGAAGTCATTCACTCGAAAATGGATGCAATTAATCAATCTGACATTCTTGAACGTCTAGGTCTTGATGAAGATCAGTACTTCGTTGTATCAGCCCATAGAGAAGAGAACATTGACTCGGACAAGAAATTTTTCAATTTGGTTGATAGCCTAAACGCCATAGCAGAAATATATAAGCTTCCCCTGGTCTTCAGTACGCATCCTCGAACTCGTAAAAGGATAGAGAGCTTAGGCATTGAGTTCAATCCACTAATCAGGACATTGAAACCCTTAGGTTTTATTGACTATGTGAAGCTGCAAATGCATGCAAGAGCTGTTTTGAGCGATAGCGGTACGATAAGCGAGGAATCTTCCATCCTTGGGTTAAGAGCCTTGAACATAAGAGAGGCTCATGAAAGGCCGGAAGCGATGGAGGAAGCTTCGGTGATGATGGTTGGGCTGGAAAAAGATAGGATCCTGCAAGGCCTTAAAGTATTAGAAACGCAAGACAAGAGTACACTACGGTTGGTGTTGGATTACAGCATGCCCAATGTTTCGGATAAAGTGTTGAGGATAATCCTATCATATACAGACTATGTAAATCAGGTAGTTTGGAGGAAATGGAGTGAAAAATGATTTAGATAAGATTGAGTTTCCAAAGATCCTAGT
>DGFF01000097.1 GCA_002391545.1 Candidatus Fermentithermobacillaceae bacterium UBA3907
AGATGTGTATAAGAGACAGCAAAATGATTGATTTCGGTTTGGCTGTGGCTCACCTATACGTTTCTATCTTTAAAGACAAGAGAGTACCTAAGTCGTTCCAGTACCTAAACCAATACGCTATTAAAATCGTAAAAGACGCATTAGCTCATCCGGAAAACTCGGCGTGGGTGAACCTTTTTGCCCCTACTGAACTCGTAACTGCCATGGATATCCATCCGTTATTCATGGAAGCCTATTCATCTTTCATGGCAGGCTTTTTCATCGAGGACCGCCTTGTGGATACGGCGGAATCCCAAGGTATCTCAAATACCCTGTGCAGTTTTCATAAAACATTCCTCGGAGCCAATGAGCTAAGCATTGTGAAAAAACCTAAATTCATGATGACCACGTCAATGATATGCGATGGAAATATACCTACCTTCAAATACCTGGCTAAAAAACATTCTGTTCCTCTTTACGTTATAGACGTCCCTTACTCATATTCGGAAGATGGAGTTTCGTACGTTAAAAAGCAGCTCATAGAATTAGCCCACGAACTGGAAAACTCGTTCAATAGGAAGCTCGATATCGACAAGTTACGAGAAGTAGTCAAGACAGAAAATGAAACGCGTGCCCTTATGAGAAAGTATTTGGATTACGCAGGTCAAAAGGCTGTGGTTCCTACAATGACCTTCGAAATGTACATGCTTTTCACCTCGCACGTGCTAATAGGGAACCCAGAAGTTCTAAAGTTTTATCAAATGCTGTTAGATGACGTAAAACAAGCCCCTGATAGAACTGGCAAAAGCGTAATGTTTGTCCATCTGGTCCCAATGTTCGAAAAGAATTTCGAACGATATTTTAACTTCAGTGATAAACTTCACATTGCAGGATTTGACTTAAACTACGATTTCCTAGGTGAGGTAGACGAAAAAGACCCGTTTAGGGGAATGGCAGAAAAACTCATACTTAACTCTCTAAACGGCAAGGTAGATAGAAGGCTCTCTCTTATAGCAGAATTGATAAACAAGCTAAACCCCGACGGGATCATCCAATTCTGTCATCTCGGCTGTAAACAGTCTATGGGTGCAACGTTCATAATAAAGAATCTAGCAACAAAGTTAGGATTACCGTTTCTGCATATTGACGGGGATTTTGTAGATAGAAGAAACAACCAAGAAGGACAGAATCGAACTAGGCTCGAAGCTTTCCTAGAAATGCTTTAAAAGTTGCGTAGCCATGTTCCTGCTATCATTGGTCATGGGGACCTAGATCAGTGAGAGCTAGGAAGTATAGAATCGTAAACGAACATAGGACAGGGGATGTACGAGAAACGCAAAAGATGAGCGCAAATGAGAACTACGAATGTAAATGCTATAAATTAAGAAATAGGCGAGTAATGTGAACCGAGTAATGTGAACGCTTGCGGAGGCTATAAACTTGGTAGGATATATCTGCAAATACACACCTATAGAGGTAATTGAAGCGTTTGGAGAAAAGCCCTTCAGGCTCGAATCAGGATTCAAATCTCATGAACGAGCAGAGGCCCTGCTCCACTCCAATGTATGCAGCTATGTGAACGGGGTGTTGGAAAACATCTTGGAAACCAATATCCAAGAAGTGGTTCTCACATCTTGCTGTGATAGCGTATGCCGCCTTTACGATGTTCTGAAAGGAAGAATCCAATTCGTCTACATACTCGATCTTCCGTCGAAAAAAGATCCGTTGGCAGTAGAACTTTTCCGCAAAGAGATAGAAGAATTTATCAGATCCTACCAAGCGTTTAAAAAGAAATCTTTTGACGAAAAAGAGTTCATAAAAATTTTAGAACGCAAAAAAGAAGATGGGAAAAACAGCCAATACCAGCCTAACAATATGGACCAAAAGATAGCGATATTGGGCGGTAGACTTGAGGACGAGATAATCGAAAGGATCAAATCATCCTGCACCCATAATATCGTCGATTTCACCTGCACTGGCCAAGAAAGAACTTTCAGTATCAAAAAAGAGTCTGACGTACTCACAGACTACGCAGAAAGTCTTCTCAACTTCACCCCCTGTATGAGGATGGCCGAGGACCGTGATAACCTAATCGACCAAAGTTTCTTTGGCGTAATATATAACACGGTAAAGTTCTGTGATTTCTACTCATTTGAATACGCTCAGCTCAAAGACAAAATAGACGTCCCTTTGCTTAAGATAGAAACTGACCACACCGATGCAGAAAGCGGCCAGATTCTGACCAGGATAGATGCTTTTTTGGAATCCACAGGCACGAAGAAAAGTGACGCCCGTGATGCCAGAAATACAGCCAGTAGAATTACCACGTTTGATACAGGTGCCACACAAGACCCGGGCAAGCTTGCCCAAAAAAGCGCAAAACGAGATGAAGGGCAAAAGGACAGAAATCTCGGCTATTTCGCCGGAGTCGACTGCGGGTCAACCACTACTAACGTGGTCATAATCGATGATAAAGAACAAATCGTATCATATGAAACTATCCCTACTGGGCCCAAGCCCGTGGAAAGCGCGTCCAATTGCTTCCAATTGGCCTTGAAAAACGCAGGGCTTGGCGAAAAAGACATCGCCTTCATAACTGCAACTGGATACGGTAGAGTCAGCATTCCATTTGCACATAAAATCGTTACCGAGATTACATGCCACGGAAAAGGCGCCTTCTTTCTCGATAACTCTATAAGGACAGTCATTGACATCGGTGGACAGGACAGCAAGGTAATACGATTAGATGACAGGGGCAAAGTCTCGGATTTTGTGATGAACGACAAGTGCTCTGCAGGAACGGGCAGATTTTTAGAGGTGATGTCGAGGACGTTGGGCATACCCATCAACGAAATGGCAGAAATTTACACTCCGTCAAACGAGGATATTACCATAACTAGCATGTGTACCGTGTTTGCAGAATCGGAAGTGATCTCTCTCATCGCTCAAAACAAAGACGAAAAAGACATAGTATACGCCCTTAACAAGTCCATTGCCTCAAAAATCGTATCGCTGGTGGATAGAATAGGGAGACAAAGCAGGTATATGATGACAGGAGGCGTAGCTAAAAACAAGGGAGTAGTAAAAATCATAGAAAACAGGCTCCAAGAGCCTGTGGTAGTTCCTTTTGAGCCGGAAGTCGTTGGCGCGTTAGGGGCTGCTCTCATTTCCCTTGAACAATCCCTTGAACAGTAAGGTGCGCTAAAAGGTGGGCTAATACTCGCATGGGACTCACTGAACCGTGCCAGTTCGCCAATAGCCATCACAACGATGTTACCAACCACCTAACCAATAACCTCAGATGTATTAATCCCCGTTATTCCCCCAATGTATCCTTGACGTTCACCTTTCTCAAATCAGGCACAAGATGAACCCAGATAAGCCCTTCGTCCAAGATAGGCTCCCTGCCATTTATGTAGAACATAAGGGGTTCTTTAAGGGAAGGCTTTTCCCAAGTTCCCTCTCGCATCACGCCATTTGAGAAGAATAAAGCTTTTCCCTCTCCAGTAACATCCATGTCCACTTCAATAAGCTTCCCCACCGGATAGGTGGTTTTTACCTGCAAAAACACAAGCGCCTTTGGCGCAATAACCTCATCATTGTCGCCTACATGCTCCTCTCCGTTAATATAGCGGCGGTAACCTGACTCTTCGTAGAAATACTCAACCAAATCGGGATACTTGGGATTATTTGAAAAATCGTAGGCCACGTAGAGCGAAGGATCCCCCAAAAGGGTGCCTTTTTGAGAAAAGACAGGCAAAGAAAGGTCATATCCCCTTCTAGAGGCACCATCTACTAGCTTATCTGTAGACGTATAAAGATTGTCGGGAGCCGATCTATCGCTACTTCGCCAAAAACATTCTCCTGCAGTATATATCTCATCTAGGCTGTGTATCTTTTGCGTTCGTATAATCTCGAAACTATCAGTCGAACCTCCGCAGTGAGCATATGGTGCACCATATCCTGCCGCTATCTGAACGAGAGGCTTCCGAGCACTTCGCACTGGCCCAATCTTATCCACTTTCTTAGTGAACCCTGCCATAAGCCTGGTTATGCCACCCTCAGCCGGCACCTCAAAAACGATGGCTGCCTCTGACAGGCCGGATTGAGGTCTTGCGCTCGGATTATTGCCGATGCTAACCAAAAGCAGTCCATCGAGGAATTCCTCTTTAGAAGCGTTGGGCTCTTCGTAATCTACACTAGGATTCGATCCAGCCTCTGTCGCCCCTGGATTTGCGTTCTTTACGGGGCTGCATGCCGTCAATTGGATTAAAAACAAAGCAGCGATCACAAAACCCCATCTCAACGTCAATGGCAACTTAAATCCACTAAAAAATCTCTCGCCCCTCAGACAAAAACGCCACTTCCCAACATGCCCAGATCTCATGACCCCAGTCTCCCTTTACCTCGGTTTTCCTTTACCTCAGTTTCCCTTTCCTCGCAACTCAGTCACTATATATTTCACACACAACTCCCTTTTTCCTCTTTCGAAGGAGCAAAGGAGCAAAGGGGACGGGGGTTCTTGCTTCAGACCGTTCAGCAGAGCCCTCCTGAAGCTGTCTCTTATACACATCT
>DGFF01000016.1 GCA_002391545.1 Candidatus Fermentithermobacillaceae bacterium UBA3907
AGATGTGTATAAGAGACAGCTATAAGATACCACATAAGACTTATTCCTCTTTCTCAACGGGCTTGGCGAACTTGAAACTTACAGAGCCGCTGTACGCAGGCAAGATAAGCTCTTCTTCTACTCGTATCTTCACTTCGATTCCCCAAAGTTTGAGATTATCTACTACTCCTCCACGCATTTTTAGAGCAGGCTCAAGAACGTTCGGATCGCCAATGGCCTGTATCTTAATGGGTGGAGCAATTCTGGTTCCATTTACTGTAATCACAGGACCTACGCAACGAATTTCAGTTCTTGCCACAATGCGTTGCCCATTTATGCTGATAGCTTCGGCCCCACCTGCGCATAACTCGTTGACCACGGCCAAAATATCGGTGTCATGAATAATGAACAGATTTGGGTCCTGCCCTGCTCCTACAGAATCTTGAGCGTCGTTCATCTCGACGACTACCCCAGGACCCTTTACTTCAACCAGCCCAGCCAAAATACGGGCTTTTACCAATTCTTCTTGCAGCGCTTTTATGTCAGATTGTCCGGCCATAAATTCAGCAACCCGGTCACGAAGGACTTGGACTTCCTCTCTTAGCTTATCCCTTTCCTGTTCGGTCATTTCAAGTAATAGCGAAAGTTCTTCTGCACGCTGATGGTAAACATTGGCATCAATAGATGGACGAACTCTAAACTGAATCGCAAGCATAAAGCCGAATAATAGGAAAATAATAGTTAATGCCGCGTGAGAACCACGCTTCGTCAAAGAATTCACCACCTTCCTACTACCTCAGTTTAACTGCCTGTTTATCAAAACGCAAATCTATGTACTCTGCAATTTTCCCCTCTTCCTCTAGCTCATTAAGAATGGACTCTAATAAGGCTAAAGTAGTTGCATAATCTGTCTTTTCTTCACCCATAAAAACCTTACATCCATCGTCGAGTATAACGGTGCACTCACCCATAGACACGTTAACCTCGATTATTTTACTTTTGGTCAAGGGTCCAACGCCAGAAATAATCTGTAAAGCCCAACCATATTTTTTAGGGTCTAAGAACTGCCCTGGAGCAACAGGACCTTCAATCCCCGTTAAAGCCACTAAACCCTCAAAAACTCCGTCGTCCTTCTGGAGTATACGTCCCTCTCTATCAATCAGCCATACTGAACCATCTATGGGTGCAAAAGCCACAGGTATACGCTCGACTATATGTATTTCCAGTGTATCAGGGGGCTTCTTCTTACAGGTAGCCTTTTCGATCCAAGGAGATGCCTCCAGAGACTTCTCAACCCTTTTTACATCCAAACTAAAGATATTGTCAGACCATTGAACACATCTGGCTACTACTTCTTCATACGTAACTACAGAGGTGCCTGTAACAACATAGTTTTTTACTGAAAAACGAGGTGACCACATGAGAAATAGAAATAATCCAGCCAACAAAAAGAAAATCATCACAAAAATCCAGGGTACACCTGGTCCTGTATGTGTAAGTTCCTCGTCATCTGAAGCATGGGAATTAGTCGTAATATCACTCAATATATCCCAACCATTTCCTTTCATCGTGAAACCTAGAATACGCCTAGCAATTTTGACCTAATAAATCCCGGAGCATACTGTGGATCTTCCATACGTCGCCTGCACCCATAGTGATTATCACGTCGCCTTCGCACACCAAACTAACCGCAGTTTTAGCGGCTTCCTCCATATCATCGATTTGAAATACGCATTGATTCCCCGTAGAACGCACAGATTCGCTGATCGCTCTTGCGCTTACGTGAGGATCTTCCTTTTCGCCTGGGCCCACGTATATTTTGGTAACGATGAGAGCGTCGGCTTTTCTAAAAGCCAACCCGAATTCGCTATGCAAAAGTTTTGTGCGAGAATACCTATGAGGTTGAAAAATGACTGTCACTCTAGAATCGGGCAATGCGCTCCTTACGGCATCTAATGCCGCTTCAATTTCTTTTGGATGATGGGCAAAATCATCTATGATTAAGACTCCACCAAATTCCCCTACGCGTTCCAGCCGCCTTTTCACACCAGGGAAACGCTCCAAATATCTGCATGCATCTTTGGGCTCGATCCCAATGCAGTCAGCAGCTGCTATGGCGCCTAAAGCATTCTGTATGTTATAAATTCCAGGAACATTGAGGCGAAGATCGGAAACAACCTTTCCTTCGTGCTCTATTTGGCAGGCACTGCCCCAACCAACTATCGACACATTCTCCCCTTTCCAATCTGCATCATTCCTCACCGCGTAACCAATGGCCTCAGGATGATGATCCGCCCAATCCCGAAGGTAGTCGTTATCAAGGCACACGATGTTAAGCCCATTGTCTTCGTTACACCCTAGGTACGAGAAAAATGCTTCTTTGAGCGCTTCAAATGAACCCCAATAATCCAGGTGATCGCTATCTACGTTTGTAACTACGTTTACATAACCTCTGCATTTGAGAAATGATCCATCACTTTCATCGGTCTCGACTACTGCATAAGCACCTTTACCGAGCCTGGCATTTCCCCGATCACCAATTTGCCCCCCAACTAAATATGTAGGGTCCAGACCTGCCTGTTCCAATATCCATGCGATCATAGCAGCAGTTGTGGTCTTGCCGTGCGTACCTGCGGTAGTTATGAGTTTCTTGTCTTCTAAAACCGAAAGCAACATGTCCATGCGATGGATTACAGGTATGCCTTTCCTCTTTGCCTCTAGGACTTCTGGATTGTCATTAGAAATAGCAGATGAAACCACCACCACGTCAGGGTTTCCCACATTTTGTTCGCTGTGTCCTATGAAAATTTCCGCGCCCAAATCTTTCAGCCGTGATGTGGTATTACTGGGATTTATGTCGGAACCTGATACCTCGCAACCTTGCTCCAAAAGAATCCTTGCCAAACCTGACATACCTTGTCCGCCTATTGCGATTAAATGAACCTTCTTCATTGTGCGTTTTCTCCCCTATGCAAGAACATTTGCCCCACAAGAACTGCGGGTTGTTTGCCTATTCCCGTTTTTTTGCCATTTCTATCAGGTCATCTGCTATATGTATGGCCGCATTGGGCTTACCTATTTTCCGAGAAGCTTGTCTCATGCCATCAACTGCCTCTTCATCTTGCACGAGTTTGAAAAAAGAATCCCTGATCTCTGAGATCAAGTTAGGCCCTTCCCGGATGACCAGTGCAGCTCCTTCCGCTTCCAAAGCCCTGGCATTTAACTCCTGATGATTTCCAACAACATGAGGCGAAGGCACGATTATAGATGGTAGGCCTAACGCTGTTATTTCTGCTAAAGTCATGCCTCCTGCTCTAGCTAGGACCAGATCACATGCGTTATACGCCATTTCCATATTGTACTCAAATGGCCTTACCACAACGTTATCTGTCCTGGCTCCTTCTTGCCCGTCTTCTGGGACAGCTCCTAACTCACTAACCGCTTCTTCATAATATCTAGAGCCACTTACCAATATCATCTGTAAGCCTTCATCCATCTCTCTGGCAATGGAAATAGCAGCCTGGACAATGCTCTCAGCCCCTCTAGATCCCCCTAAGACGAGCAGAGTAAAACGCTCATCGAGACCGAAAAACGCCCGTCCCTCATCTTTCGAAACAGAAAACAAGGTTTCCCTCACAGGGTTTCCAGTCACCTTTACCTT
>DGFF01000082.1:0-18329 GCA_002391545.1 Candidatus Fermentithermobacillaceae bacterium UBA3907
GCTTCTCTTTGCTTCCTTGGCCTTCAGGGGGTTTACTTGCCGACGCAAAACTTGGAGAATATTCGGTCTAGAGTCTCCTGGCTCACCTTCTTACCAGTTAGTTCCATAAGGGCCTGAGCCGCTTCTTCTATGCATAGTACTACAACGTCGTCAGTCCAGCCCTCATCTAAATAGTAAAGGGCATCTTTCACTGCCTGATAGGCCCGTTCCAAGCAGTCAACTTGACGGGCCGATCCAGGTAAAACGGCCTCAGTGTCGCTTAGGGAAGTAAACATGCCATGTACCATCTGCTTAAGATTTTCTATTCCCTCTCCTGTTACAGATGATACCTTAACCCACTTATCCCCGAACCTCTCATCCAAAATATCCACATCTACTAGGTGGGCACCCAAATCCGTCTTAGTGATCACTGCTATGCAAAACCTATCTTGCCAGCTTTGCAACCACTGAAAATCTTCATCCTGCAACTGTTCAGTGTCGTCCAAAATGTAAAGAATGACATTGGCTTGCTGGGCGGCGCTCTTGGCTCTTTCTACTCCCATAGCCTCGACCACTTCTTGGGTAGGCCTAAGCCCTGCAGTATCTAACAATACCACAGGCAGCCCGTACCACTCTGTCTTTTCGCTTATCACGTCCCTAGTGGTCCCTGGAATATCGGTTACTATTGCCCTATCTCTTGACAGCAGAGCGTTGAATAGGGAGGACTTGCCCACGTTGGGCCGCCCAACTAGGCAAACCTCTACTCCACCTGACAACGCAAGGCCTAGGGGCGCCCTGCTCAAAATATCTGCCATTTCTTTGCCTAATTTGTCCAGCAGTCTTCGGGCTTCTTCATGTTCACCTTCAGGATCTATGTTCTCAGGAAAATCAATTGGCCCTTGTAGCAAGGCCAAAGCATTTACCAGCCCATCTTCCCACTTTTCCACCAAAGCACCAAACTCACCCTTTAAGCGACGCCCAGCCTGGTATAAAGAAGCCTCAGATGCTGATGTCACAACATCGAGTACCGCTTCCGCCTCGTCTAGGGTTATTCTACCGTTAAGAAAGGCTCTCTTTGTAAACTCTCCTGGCTCTGCAGGCCTAGCTCCGAGCCTAAAACTTGTGCTCAAAACCTTCTGAGCAACTAGGGTGCCTCCATGGCACTGTATCTCTACCACGTCCTCGCCAGTGTAAGACCTAGGTCCCCTCATCACGAGAATAATAGCCTCATCGATGACCCCGCCCGTATCGGGATCGACTATATCACCAAGAGCCATAGACCAACTAGGCATGTGCCTTACCTTTTTTCCCTTTTTGAGCTTTACCATTTTATCGGCAATTTGAACGGACTCCTCGCCGCTGAGCCTGCAAATTGCGATTCCCCCTGTCCCCATAGGGGTAGCTATGGCTCCGATGGTGTCTTCGTACATACCATAACCCTCACTACACTCCAATTCATAATTAACTAGGCTTTTTAAATTATACACGCATTATATACGCAATACCCGGAAAACATCTAAAAAATATGGACCCGAAATCGGGTCCACACCTTTGCCACGTATTCTTTATTTCTCTCAATATTTTTAACGCACCGCCGACCTAGATCAGCGTCCCTTCGAGCCCTGAGTAGTTCCTTCTCGGGGCGAAATAACAACGCGCCTGTACGGTTCTTCGCCTTGGCTCTGAGTTACCACTCTGCCATTTTTCTGCAACGTCATATGTATTACTCGCCTATCACGGGCATCCATGGGACGCAGCGCAGTGCTCCTACCTGTTTTTTCTACCCTTCGTGCCGCATTCTTGGCCATGTCTTCAAGATCTCTTTCCCGTCGTTTCCTATACCCGCCTGCATCTACCACAATTCTCCTTACACTGCCTGCTCCTTTTGAAGATACTACGTTAGCCAGAAATTCTATACTCCTCAGAGTCTCGCCATGCCTACCTATAACAATTCCAAGATCATCACCGTCTATATCGATGAAGCCAACATCGCCATCCCTAGAAACCTTAACGGTTCCCTGGATATCCATATATTCCAGCAACTTCTCGATAAACTCATTAGCCAATTCAACCCTGTCTTTTTTGACTGTAACTCTTACTCTTGCGTCCCGTCCTCCGATTATGCCCAGAAAGCCTTTTGCAGGCTCTTCAAGCACTTCAATATGGGCATCTTTCTCAGTAATACCTAAATCGTTGAGGGCGCTTTCAATAGCCTCTTCTACAGTGTGTCCAGTTTTTTCAATACTTTTCACTTAGATTTAGCTCCCTCCCCAGCTGGAGTACGTGGCATAACTATGAACCTTTCTAGAAGGCTGATAAAGTTCGCACATATTATATAGATAGAAACAGACCAAGAAAACTTGATCGAAAAATAACATAGCACGGCAAACATGAATATCATCATGATTTTTTGACTGGACTGCTGCTCAGTATCGCCGCCCATCCCAGGTGCAAACTTCATAGACAAATATGAACTAATAAGCGTCGCAGCTATTACTATCACGCCGTAAACGGTACCCTGAGACATTGCAGGTTCACCTAACTTCAAACCCAAGAATAATCCTTCCTTCAGGGTAGGGTGGCTTTCCAAGGATCTAAACATAGCCAAAAGGATGGGCAACTGTATCACAGGCAGAACACAGCTACAAGCGGGATTGACCCCATAGCGATCATATACTTCCATAATTTCAAGATTAAGCCTTTCAGGATCATCCTTGTACTTCTTCTGAATCTTGTCGAGTTCGGGTTGCATTTCGACCATAGCCTGGGAAGAACGGCTTGATTTTATCGTAAGGGGCAACAGGATCAATCGAATTAGTAACGTTAAAGCCAAAATCGTTACGCCCCAACTCCCAGTCAAGCCATAGAAGAAATCTATTATCTGGATCATTATGTTAGTAATAAACTCCAATTATTGAACCTCCTTGACCTCCGACAAACCTGGCTGCGGCACAGGATCATAACCGCCACGAGAAAAAGGATTACACCGCAGTAATCGCCACGCTGCAAGGATGACGCCTTTGAAAGGCCCATGAATTAAAATGGCTTGTCGGGCATATTCGGAACACGTGGGGTAGTACTTGCAGGTTGGGTGACCCTTCAATGGAGAAAGATACTTTTGATAAAACTCGATTAAGTATATTAGCACCTTACTAATCATTACACTAATTCCGCCCTCTTCAGAAGATCTTCTACAGCTTTTGATATCTCTTCGTAGCTACACGAAGCAGCCTTTGGTCGCGCAATGATCACAAATTCGCCAGTCATGTCGCTTGTTACCTGGTGCCTAAAACTTTCCTTTATGAGTCTCTTCACCCTATTGCGTACAACCGCCTTACCGACCCGTTTCGAGACCACCACTCCCAATCTTACGGGCAACGGATCTCTACGATAGTACATCACTAGATACTTATTCGCAAGTGATTGACCTTCTTCATATACCCTAGGGTAGCATGGAGCAGGAAACCTTCCTGATGCCAAGTGACATGCCTCGCTTCTTAGATTTGCTTTACAAAATATCAGGGCTATCTGTGATACCAAATATGATCACGTGGGCGTTAGCACCTTATACGGCAAGGCGTTTTCTCTGCTTCTTACGCCTATTCTTAATTACCTTCTGCCCACTTTTCGTGCTCATTCTGGCTCTAAATCCGTGAGTCTTTTTTCTCTTTCTACGCTTCGGTTGATATGTCCTTTTCATTGTCGGGGTTCCTCCTAATGGGGCTGTTCAATCTAACCATCACAATTCATCGAATTATATCTTACCAATTCTAAAGCTGTCAATAAACCGCAATTTTACTGCTATTTCACGGATTTCCCTATCATTTTTCCTGTCAATTGATACAAAAAACACCACCTAATTACCGTTGCGAGTCTCGGCGGACCTTGATATAGTCCTATTGAAACTTATTATTCTTTTAGGGGGTCGTCCTTACCACTGTAAAAGATATCCACACCTGTGGATAAGTATGTGTATAACTTGTGAATTTTTCATACATCGATCCTAGGCTGGAAGCCTAAATGGGAATTGGAGTTTCAAGATACAAAGCCCGCAATTTCCCTAAGGCAACGTGTATTCATCAGCGAATAGTCCTTTGATGAGGTTTGTCAGCGCAAAGTTACATAACCGCGATTGCTGAATGAGACTTGTTATATCAATACTTCTAGAAATGGTAGGTGACTTTTTATATGGACATAGATTTAGACGAACTTTGGGACAATACCCTTTCTAGAGCGTCTTCCCAATTCTCAAATCCAGGATTCATTCAGAGTTGGCTAAAGGATACTAAGCCTACTGACTTGACTGACAATGTTCTGACTATAAGCGTGCCTAGCGAGTTCGCCAAAAACTGGATCGAATCTAGGTACAAAGAGGAACTAGACAGAGCTTGGGCCGAAATATACGGCGCTCCGTCAGAGATTAGATTTACAGTAGGCAACTCTCCGAAACTAGTTCCGGAAACTCTTTTCCCCCAGGAGGCCATCACTACATCTTCCCGAAAGAAGCGAAATTCCAAGGATAAAGCAGCACAAATCAAAACCTTGAATCCTAGATATGTGTTCGAAAACTTTGTAGTAGGCGCTTCTAATAGATTTGCTCATGCTGCATCTCTGGCAGTAGCCGAGAATCCTGCGCAAACGTACAATCCTCTGTTCCTCTACGGTGGAGTGGGGTTAGGCAAAACCCATCTCATGCAGGCCATAGCCCATTACGCTTTCAGTCATCACCACAATCTCAATATTTGCTACGTTTCTTCAGAAACATTTACCAATGAACTTATCGTAGCCATCCAAGAAGGAAGAACGCCTGAATTTAGA
The DNA here is from genome assembly GCA_002391545.1 of Candidatus Fermentithermobacillaceae bacterium UBA3907. Taxonomy (GTDB): domain Bacteria; phylum Bacillota; class Sulfobacillia; order Fermentithermobacillales; family Fermentithermobacillaceae; genus UBA3907. Next base: position 4,798 of record DGFF01000082.1, read on the forward strand.
AACAGATATAGAAACGCAGATATACTCTTGGTCGATGACATCCAATTTGTTGCAGGTAAAGATGCGACCCAGGAAGAGTTCTTCCACACCTTTGACGCGCTTCACCAATCTTCCAAGCAAATAGTGATTTCCTCTGATAGGCCACCCAAAGAAATCGCCACTCTCGAGGAACGACTGAGGACTAGATTTGAATGGGGCCTTATATGCGATATCCAACCTCCAGACCTAGAAACGCGTATAGCAATCCTTAGAAAAAAGGCGGAATTAGAAGGAAAACAAGTTCCCTTAGAAGTGTGTGAATACATAGCTGAGAACATAACCACCAACATCAGAGAATTAGAAGGAGCTTTGATTCGAGTTCTAGCATATGCATCACTTCAAGGCGAAGAAATAACTTTAGATATAACTAAAGAAATCTTGCAAGACCTACTTCCAGAAAAAAAAGTGGTGCCAGTGACTGTTCAGGGCATAAAAGAAGCAGTAGCTAATCATTACAACATATCAATAAGCGACTTTTCCACCAAAAAACGCACCCGTAATATAGCCTTCCCACGGCAAGTGGCTATGTATCTTTGCAGAAAGCTAACAGATTTGTCACTTCCCCAGATTGGCAGTGCGTTTGGTGGCCGAGATCATACCACCGTCATGCACGCCTGTTCAAAAATTGAATCTCAAATAGAAGAAGATCCGGACGTTGCTCGCACGATAAATGAACTTACTAAAAATATAATCGAAAGGTAAAAATCTTTCTGTGAAGAATTATGTGGATATGGTCTAGATTAGGTGTGGAGGAGGTGTGGATAAAATGACTACCTTGGCAGTTTCCCCTTTTCATTCAAGACTATCAACATGTTATACACACTCTCATCCACACAAAGAATACACATGTTCATATACTGCCAATTACATATACCCAATATCCACACCTTCTATTACTATTACTAATTTTAAAATATACACAGTAACTTTAATTAAGGAACAAACGCAATTTAGAAACAGCTAGAATAAAAAGGAGGTTTTTACATGCACTTTACAATAGCAAGAGACAAGTTGGCCTGGCTCTTACAGACCGCTTCTCGTCCTATACCTACCCGTACTTCGCTACCATCTCTTAAAGGCTGCCTGATTGAAGCATTGTCAGAAAACGTTATTTTCGCAGGTACAAATCTGGATTGGGGAGTGAAAGTTTCAGCGGAAGCAGACGTGTTTTCATCTGGTTCACTGGTCGTATCTGCAAAGATTCTAGAAGACATAGTAAGAACTCTTTCAGTGCCCGAGGTTACTCTTTCCCTAGAGGAATCAGCGTGGGCACTTGCGGTAAAAGCGGGAACGTCTGAGATTGTGCTTAATGCGCTTCCTGCTAACGACTTTCCAAAGTGGCCAGAACCACCTCAGAAAGAACTAGTAGCTTTGAAAGACAGCGTGTTTAGAGAACTTGTAAGAGTAGGATCTACATTTGCAGTTTCAAATCCGGCCAGACCATTATGGGGAGCGTGTTTGGTAGATCTTTTAGGTGACAGAATTGTAGTAGTCAGCACTGACCAATTTGCTCTTTCCCGAGCCCAGATATGGGCAGATGTGCCTCACGGTCGAGCAATCGTTCCAGCAAATGTGCTACAAGACATCGCCCGTCTCAAGGATGTACAAGATGGAGATGAGATTATTTTGGAATTGGAAGATAATCATCTGTACTTGTCAAGCAAGAATTTTTCCAGCTTCACCCGTCTTATCGAAGGACAATATTACGCGTACGATCAAGTGATTCCGAAATCTTGTGCGTCTACAGCCCGGATTGGGACTCAAGAATTGATTGGTGCCGCATCTCGAGGTGCAATTGTGGCCAGCGAGGAGAATAAGGCGTTGCGACTCATATTAAGCAACGGTGATCAAACGCTTACTGTTAAAGCCAGTTCTCCTGAAAAAGGTAGGATGGAGGAAGTATTGCCTGCAGTAGTTACAGGAGAAGATGTGGAAATCTGGGTACAACACCGATACGTACTTCAGGCGTTGAGCAAAATAAGTGATGAAGAAGTAACCCTAGGGATGACCGGACAAGTTAGCCCCATGGTCATAGAACCTTTAAGAAGCGAAGCACCTGCAGATGAGACTGTTCAGGCAACTTTCGTTATTATGCCTATGAGTCCACAAGGAGCTTTTTAGATAGTGCGATTCTCTTTCTTATATTTGGGTAATTTTCGTAACTATCGCCGACTAGAACTTGCGGTGCCTGAGGGAGCATCATTGTTTATCGGGAAGAATGCCCAAGGCAAGACTAACTTGCTTGAGGCATTTTATTACCTTTCGTCTTTGAATTCGCCTCGATCGGAGAAAGAATCTGACCTGGCTTATTGGGGAGAACCAGGGTTCACAGTAGGTGCCAACGTAATCGATGGTCAGAAGCAGTCTACAGTGAAAATCGAGACCCAAGTCACTCCTTCTGTTAGACGCAGAATTTCCATCAACGATAGGAGCGCTAAAAGGCAAGAGCTTCCAGGCATCTGCCCGTGCGTGTATTTTTCCCCAGACGATCTTAGCATAGTCAAGGGAAATGCAAGCGTCCGAAGAGGGTTCATAGATTCGATCCTATCTCGAAAAGATCCAGTGTATGCCAAGGAGCTTTCCAAGTATGCAAACACTGTGTCTAGGCGAAATATGGTACTCAAAAGAGCCAAGGAAGATCGGGCATGGGCTGAAAGTTTGCGTAGCCTTGACCAAATTCTAGCGGGTCTAGGATCAGAGATCATTTACAAAAGATTTATGTTGATTAAGGATTTGGCCGAGCTGGCACGCACAAGTTATAAATTCATATCTGGGGATGAATGCGATATAAGATATGTGTCAACTATCGGCGATCTTCCAGGTACATTAGAAGATACAAAAGTTATGTTCAGCCAGAACTTAAAAACGTTAGCAAAGGAGGAATTAGCTAGGGGCATAACTCTAGTAGGTCCTCACAGAGATGACGTCTCTATATGTTTTGATGGTAAGACCTTTCGATATTTTGGATCTCAGGGTCAGCAAAGAAGCATGGTGTTGGCGCTCAAGATGGCCGAAGCGCGCATCCTTGAGGATGCTTTCAACACCAAGCCGGTTCTTCTTTTAGACGACGTGCTGTCAGAACTTGACTCAGATAGAAGGAAGAAAGTGGTAGACTTTTGCGATTTGGGCTACCAGGTTCTTTTAACTTCGACTGAAGCGAGCGGCATCCAAGATTCAACATTTTCAACGTTTATAGTAGAAGGTGGCAGCGTACGTCCGGTATAAGTTCAGGCGCTAGGGGGTATCTCATGTTTGAGCCTGAAAACGTAAATTCAGTGTTAGAAAAAGTTATGGCAGATATGGACCTGCTTACAAAAGCCAGAAGGATTCAAGTGTTTTACATATGGCCCAAGATCATGGGAGATATAAGCGTAAACGCGAAGCCTCGGCGTCTTGATGGTGACGTATTGCACGTCAGCGTTTCTTCTTCTACGTGGGCCCACGAACTTACTATGATGAAAAAGGACATAATTGAAAAAATAAACACCGCCTTAGAGGGACCTTACATAAAGGATATTCATTTTTCAGAGCACCTGTGGGATGTATCTGCAGCTCAAGGGGCAGGCAAAACATGTCATGAACACCAAATTGACCCAGAAGAATATAGGGAATTCATTGGGAAAAACAGGGGGATCGAAGAGAAGGAACTAGCAGCACAAGGAGCATTTATTCCCCTCCAGGAGGATCCAGATCTGTCCTTGACTTTCCAGAAGTTTACTGTTACAATGATCAAGAGACAAAAGTATCTTTTGGAAAAAGGTTACAAACAGTGTCCTGTGTGCGGATACATCTATGAACCTGAAAAGGTATGCCCTCATTGCAGGACTGCCAAAGAATATCGTGATCATCAGCGAATCATTGCCACCCTTGAAACACATCCTGAAATGTCAGATACGAGTTTATCGCTAGCTACTGGTGTACGAGATAGGTCTGAGCTAGCAAGAGCCAGGCAAGAATTGGACTCAAGGTGGCATGATGCTGCGCTAAATGGGATATTCAAAGCTATTTCCGGCAATCTACCAAAAGACGAAAGAAAAGCACTGGAGGATTGCATTGCCAATCTTTTGGCCCTTCGAACTAACAAACATGTGGCCAAACTAACGGAAAAAGATATAGAGAACGCATTGGGCAAGAGATTTTTTAGTCTAATGAATAAAGCGAAATTGAAGGTTAAATGAGCATATGCTGTACGATGGCACGTCTCACTGGACTGTGGATTGCCAATCTTAACTATGCTAACATCTAAAAGTGAGGTGATTTGAGTTTGAAAGACGCTGATAAAGCCATGAACGCGAATGACAATTCATATACTGCGCAACAGATTCAAGTATTAGAGGGACTCGAAGCGGTTCGAAAGCGTCCTAGTATGTACATTGGGTCAACATCGGAAAGAGGCCTTCATCACATATTATACGAAGTGATTGATAATAGCGTGGACGAAGCGCTCAACGGTTTCTGCACGCGAATAGACGTGGTTTTGAGAGAGGACGGGTCGGTATCCTGCGAAGACGACGGTAGGGGAATACCTGTAGGTATACACCCTCGCTTTGGCGTTTCAGCAGTGGAAGTAGCCCTCACGAAACTACACGCCGGTTCCAAGTTCGGTACTGGAGGATACAAAGTATCTGGAGGACTTCACGGTGTAGGCGTATCCGTCGTAAACGCTCTTTCAGAATGGCTAGAGGTCAGGATTAAGCAGGACGGAGGCATCTACTACGCAAAATTTGAGCGCGGTAAAACTGTAGTTCCCTTAGAGCGAATAGGGGATACTGACGAAACAGGGACTTATATAAGATTCATGCCCGATAAAGAGATTTTTGATACCGTGGAATTTGATTTTGACGTAGTGGCTCAAAGGCTACGGGAACTGGCTTACTTAAACAGCGGGCTTGAATTGAACCTTTACGAGGAGAAAACAGGTAGGAGCGTTCAGTACAAGTTCGACGGCGGATTAGTTGAGTTCGTCAAAGCGCTCAATAAGAACAAAACCGTATTGCATCCAGAACCTGTTTACGCCAAGATCTCTCGCAATAATATCGATCTAGAATTTGCGTTTCAGTATAACGACTCTTACGCTGAAAACATATATTCCTTTGCAAACACTATAAGAACTATAGAGGGCGGAACCCATGAGGCTGGGTTCAAAACTGCCCTGACTCGAGCAGTCAACGATATGTCCAGAAAATGCGGAGCTTTGAAGGAAGGCGATGCCAATCTGGCAGGTGAAGATATTCGCGAGGGTATAGTGGCAGTGCTTCACGTGAAACTTCAAGATCCGCAGTTTGAGGGTCAGACCAAGACGAAACTAGGGAATTCTGAGGTAGCAGGCGCAGTTCAAACCATGGTTACAGAGTTTTTGACCGATTACTTTGAGCACAACCCTAATCTTGTGAAAACTATCGCCCAAAAAGCTGTACTAGCTGCAAGGGCTAGAGAAGCTGCAAGGCAGGCAAGGGAACTTACTAAAAGAAAAGGTTCTCTTGACATCACGGCTTTGCCAGGAAAACTCACAGACTGCACTTCGAGAAATCCGGCAGAATGCGAATTGTTCTTGGTTGAGGGCGATTCTGCAGGTGGTTCTGCGAAGCTGGCAAGAGATAGGGAGTTCCAAGCCATCTTACCTCTTAGGGGTAAGATATTGAATGTCGAAAAGGCAAGACCCGAGAAGGCATTAGGCCACGAAGAGATAAGATCTCTTATAACTGCAATCGGGACCGGTTTTGGAGAAGATTTCGACATAACCAAGGCCCGCTACCACAAAATCATCATAATGACAGATGCCGACGTTGATGGGAGCCACATAAGAACGCTCCTCTTGACGTTCTTTTTCCGATACATGCCTGGACTTATTGATGAAGGTTATCTATATATTGCAGAACCTCCTCTTTACTTGGTGAAGAGAGGCCGTTCAGAAGTATACCTCTATTCCGACGAGGAGCTTAAAGAGTATCTAGCTGGTATCCAAGGGAGCAACTATACCATTCAGAGGTACAAAGGCTTGGGCGAAATGGATCCTGAGCAGTTGTGGGAAACAACTATGAACCCCCAAACCCGAACGTTGCGAAGAGTTAAAATAGTAGACGATATGTTGAGCGATGAAATATTCACAATTCTTATGGGAAGCAAGGTAGAGCCCAGGCGGCAGTTTATTGAGGAAAATGCTCACTTGGTCAAAAACCTTGACACCATAGGATAGGAAAGGAGCTTTATATATGTCAGACCCTGCTCAGAAGGTGACAGTTACGCCTATCGAAGAAGAGATGAAACGCTCTTACATCGACTATTCTATGAGTGTCATCGTTTCTAGGGCTCTTCCAGACGTGCGAGATGGCCTCAAACCAGTTCAACGCAGGATTATTTACTCAATGTACGAGCTAGGTGTAAGGCATGACAAGCCCCACAAAAAATGCGCCAGGCTGGTAGGAGAAGCCATGGGGAAGTATCACCCCCATGGCGACTCAGCGATTTATGACGCTCTTGTGAGGATGGCGCAACCATTTAACATGCGATACCCCCTTGTCGATGGCCATGGAAACTTTGGTTCAGTAGACGGGGATCCTCCTGCCGCCATGCGGTACACAGAAGCCAGACTAACGGCCATGGCCGAAGAACTTCTGGTTGATCTAGATAAAGACACTGTAGACTTTGTCCCAAATTTTGACGAATCTCTACAGGAACCTGCAGTTCTGCCCGCCCGCATTCCTAATTTGCTCATAAACGGGTCGGCAGGGATAGCTGTGGGTATGGCCACCAACATACCTCCACATAACTTGGGCGAGACTGTAGATGCATTAGTGGCTTTAATTGATGATCCTGATTTAACGTCTGCAGATCTTATGGAATACATCAAAGGCCCGGATTTTCCTACAGGTGGGTTAATTGTAGGAATTGAACCGGTAAAATCCCTGTACACAACCGGCAGGGGAGTGATGAAGATCCGAGCTACGGCTCGGGTGGAAAAAGACAGAAGTGGAAAACAGCATATTATCATCGATGAGCTTCCATATCAAGTGAACAAAGCCAGGCTGATCGAGAATATAGCGGACCTTGTTCGAGACAGGAAAATACAAGGTATAACCGATTTGAGAGATGAAAGCGATAGAACCGGTCTGAGAGTAGTGCTTGAAGTAAGGAAAGATGTTGACGCAGAAGTGGTTTTGAACCAGCTATTTCGATACACGCAGTTAGAAGTGAGTTTTGGCGGTATCATGCTTGCTCTGGTTAACGGTCGTCCAGAAGTCCTTACTCTTAAAGACATGCTTTCTCACTATATCGCCCACAGGGAAGAAGTTGTGTCAAGGCGCACCAAGTTTGAGCTGAACAAGGCGGAAGAGAGAGCACATATACTAGCTGGTTTAGAGATCGCCCTTGATAACATTGACGAAGCCATTAGCATAATTAGGCAATCTGCCGATGGCAAAGAGGCTAGAGAAAGGCTTATGGATAGGTTTGGTCTAGACGAGATCCAAGCCAAAGCAATTTTGGATATGCGATTAGAGCGATTGACTGGTCTCGAGAGAGACAAAATCATTGAAGAACGCCACGCTTTGCTAAAGGATATTGAGTACTTAAGGGCGGTTCTCAGTTCGGAAACAATGATATTGGGCATCATCAAGCAGGAATTGGAAGAAGTTAAAGAAAAGTATGCAGATCCTCGTCGCACTCGTATCGTGGCGAAGGTCGAGGAAATCTCAGATGAAGATTTGATTGTCGAACAAGAGGTATGCGTAATCCTCACAGGAATGGGTTACATAAAAAGAATGCCTCTAGATATTTACAGGAATCAAAGGAGAGGTGGCCTAGGATCTACCGCCATGCAAACTAGAGAGGAAGATTGGGTTGAAAAGGTAGCATCTACTACTACTAGGGATTCTTTGTTGCTTTTCACTTCCCACGGTAAGGCTTACCCCTTGAAGGTGTTTGACATACCCGAAGCTGGCAGGCAGGGCAAAGGGCTCCATATATCTAGACTAGTGGCTCTAGACAAAGACGAAAAAGTCACTGCCCTTATTCCCGTTCCAGATGATCCAGAAAATGCTGGGGATCTGTTTTTTGTTACCAAACAAGGCATGTGCAAGAGAACGCCGTTCTCCGAATACTCAAGACCCAGGAAGACCGGGCTTAGAGCCATAAACCTCAAAAAAGGCGATTCTTTGATACTGGCTCGTCTAGTAGAAGACGGAGACCAGATACTTATCGGAACTTCGTATGGCAAGGGCCTGCGAATGAAAGTTGACGATGTGAGGCCCATGGGCAGGACTGCACGAGGCGTCATTGGGATCAGGCTTGACGAAGGTGATCAGGTTATAGGAGCCGATCCAGTTGCTCCAGATTCTAAGGTGTTATTAGTTAGCGAATATGGATATGGCAAGATAACCAAGGTTTCTGAGTTCCCGTTACAGAAAAGGGGAGGAAAGGGTGTAATAGCTCTTAAGGTTACTGAAAAAAGTGGCAAGTTGGCTATTATGCGAGTAGTTCCGCCTGAAGCTGAAGAGGCGCTGCTGGTTACCGCTGAAGGGGTAGCCATAAGGATTAAGCTGTCAGAGGTTAAGGTTAGCCGCCGAGCCAACTTAGGGGTTCGTCTCATGAAGGTGGAACCTGGAGATAGGATAAGTACCTGTAGCATCATTGAGGGAGAATAAAAAGTGGGGTAGGTTTTGAAATACTAGACCACATGGCAGATGTGGTGATACAGGCTCATGGAGAATGCTTAGAGGATGTATTTGCTCAGATGTCCGAGGGCATGTGGTTTTTGATGTTTGAAGGTGCCAAAATTCCAAATGTCTGCAAATGGGCCATTGAAGTACAAGGGATGGACCCAGAAGAACTTTTGGTCAATTTTCTTAATGAACAGATTGGATTTTTGGAAGTTGAAGGTTTAGTAGTTTCCCAAATAGAGCAGATTGAAATAAAAAAGGCAAATGGAGAATTCTGCTTGAAGTCGGATGTATCAGGTTGCCATCTTTCCGACTTAGATGTTAGTCCCGTTATACACGTAAAAGCTGCTACTTTTCATGAATTAGAGGTTAATCCTAATTATGCCCGGGTAACTTTTGATGTTTAGATAGGTTTTTTCGCAAGTAGCCTCAATCGGATAAAAACAAGAAAGTAAGTGAAGTGATATTTGTGAGTAAAGAATTAAAGTTGGTACCTGGACAAAAATGTCATTGGATTATGCCAAAAAAAGGCGACATGAAAGTAGATGGTATTGTATTTGCTACCGAGGAGATAATCGCAGATTTAGAGGGTACTAAGGCCCTTTGGCAGGTTAAAAATGTGGCGCATCTCCCTGGAATTCTGAAAGCATCTTTGGCAATGCCAGATATCCACGAAGGTTATGGCTTTCCCATCGGCGGTGTTGCCGCAACGGATCTGGAAACAGGTGTCATTAGCCCTGGCGGGATTGGATATGACATTAACTGCGGCGTGAGACTTATGATTTCGAACCTTACAAAATCAGATGTTGATAAGCATATGGATTCCTTGGTAGAGACCCTTTTCCGTAAGATCCCTTCGGGCTTAGGAAAAACCGGAGCCATAAAGTTGTCAAAAAGCGAACTTTCCAAAGTGCTTACTCAAGGAGCTACTTGGGCAGTCAATAAAGGATACGGATGGCTAGAAGACCTAGAACATTGTGAGGAGCAAGGATGCATGGCGGGGGCCTCTCCTAAGAACGTATCGGACAAGGCTTTCTCCCGAGGGTCAGCAGGTTTGGGCACGTTGGGCTCGGGGAACCATTTCATAGAAGTGAGTTACGTAGAACAGGTATTTGATGAAGAAGCCGCAGAGGTCTATGGGCTTTTTGAGAATCAGGTTGTTTTTTGGGTTCATACTGGGTCTAGAGGTTTTGGCCACCAGGTTTGCACCGATTACCTGCAAGTGATGAGAAGGGCAGTTTCTAAGTATGGCATTACCCTGCCTGACAGGCAGTTAGACTGCGCCCCTACCATGTCAGACGAGGGCAAAGAGTATTTCTCGGCTATGGCTGCAGCTGCCAACTATGCTTGGGCAAACAGGCAGATTTTGGCTCACTACGTTCGAGAAGCTGCCGCCGAGACCTTTGGTAAAAGCGCTCAGGAATTGGGGATGCACCTCCTTTACGATGTGGCCCACAACATTGGAAAAATCGAGGAGCACCAAGTAAACGGAAGGAAGCAAAAGGTTCTGGTACACAGAAAAGGAGCTACTAGAGCCTTCGGTCCAAATCATCCAGAGGTTCCGGTGAAGTACAGAGAAATTGGGCAGCCAGTTCTGATTCCTGGCGATATGGGCAGGGCCTCTTATATCCTCAAAGGCACAGAGGATGCCATGAGATTTTCCTTTGGATCTGCATGCCACGGAGCGGGCAGAGCCCTTTCTAGAACTCAAGCGAAGAAGGAAATATCTGTTGACGAGCTTCGAGATGATTTGCGACGTTCTGGCGTCATAGTCAGGTCTGCTACTGTAAAGGGTTTAGTGGAGGAGGCTCCTGAAGCGTATAAAGATGTAGATGTGGTGGTAGAGGCTACTTGCTGCGCCGGGTTGGCTGAAAAAGTAGCTCGGGTGCGTCCCATGGGAGTTATTAAGGGGTAGATGACGCCAAATTATTGGAAAGGGGAAATAGCACATGCGTCTTAGTGAAATGAAAGCAGAAATTGGGGTTATAGGAGGAACGGGATTCTACACGTTTTTCGAAGATGCTGAAGAAATAAAAATCGACACCCCATACGGATTTACATCAGATTCTATTTCCTTAGGTACCATCGGTGGAAAGAATGTTGCGTTTTTACCCAGGCATGGAAAAGAGCATCAATATCCGCCCCATATGGTGAACTATAGGGCAAATTTGTGGGCCCTTAAGCAATTGGGCGTAAATAGGGTCTTAGGACCTTGTGCCGTAGGCAGTCTTCAACCGCAAGTCCATCCAGGAGATTTTGTGTTTTGCGACCAGTTTGTAGATAGGACTACTGGAAGGAAAGACACGTTCTACGACGGGCCTACCACTGTCCACTTGAGCTCTTGTGACCCTTACTGTCCTGAGCTTCGGGAAATAGGCATAAAATGTGCTGAAGATCTAGGCTTGCGCTATCATCCTGACGGCACCATGGTAGTGATTCAGGGACCTAGATTTTCTACTAGGGCCGAATCAAAGTGGTTTTCTTCTATGGGATGGAAAGTTGTGAATATGACTGGTTATCCTGAAGTTATGCTAGCCCGTGAATTGGGCATGTGCTATCTCAATATCTCTCTCATAACCGACTACGACATAGGGCTGGAAGGGAGGCCAGACATAAAGCCAGTTACTGCTGAAGAGGTGACCAGGGTATTTAATGAACATAATGAACTTCTAAAAACCCTTATCGCCAGAATCATAGAAGCTATTCCTGATGAAATTAATTGTTCCTGCCATGAGGAACTAAGAAGGATATTAGGGTAAGAGGTGCATTAGGATGATACCGGCGATAAAGTGGGAGAACAAGGTCCTTTACTTGCTGGACCAAAGAATTATACCTTGGGAGATCCAATACGTTGAATGTAGGGATTTCAGACAAACTTCAAAGTGCATTAAAGATATGGTGGTACGTGGCGCTCCAGCCATTGGCATAGCAGGGGGGTATGGGGTGGCCCTGGCAGTAAAAGAAGCGGTTGAGAAAGATTATCCTAATCCAGAGGATTTTCTGAACCAAGCCGCCCAATGTTTGGTATCTTCTAGGCCTACTGCAGTGAATTTAAAGTGGGCAGTTGATCGGGTACTTAGTAAAGGTTTAGATGCTTTCAATCGTTACGGGCCCGAAGAAAGTTTGGAACTTGCAGTGCAAGAGGCCATAACTATACATAACGAAGACGTCGAGATGAACTACCAGATAGGACGTAATGGATCTTTGCTCATAAAACCTGGTTCTAATGTTTTGACTCACTGCAACGCAGGAGCCCTAGCCACAGGGGGATGGGGTACTGCATTGGGAGTTATACGACAGGCCCAGTCTGAAGGTAAAATACGCAAAGTTTACGTAGATGAGACACGCCCTTTTCTCCAGGGATCGAGGCTTACTGCCTGGGAATTGGAGCAAGATGACATAGACGTCACTGTTCTGGTAGATGGTGCAGCTGGTTACCTCCTATCGTTAGGCGAAGTAGATGCCGTGATCGTGGGCGCTGATAGAATTGGGGCAAACGGAGATGTAGCAAACAAAATTGGCACATATTCTCTAGCGTGTTTATGTGAACATCACAACATACCCTTTTACGTAGCGGCGCCTGTTTCCACTTTCGATTTGACCATACGTAGCGGTCGCGAAATACCTATCGAGCACAGGGATGAACTTGAAGTCTTGGAGTTTTTAGGCAAGAGGGTGGCGCCTTACGGGGTCAAAGGTTTTAACCCATCTTTCGATGTGACGCCCAATAGGATGGTATCAGCAATTATTACCGAGTTAGGTAACATATTTGCCCCCTTTGAGGAAAATATTAAAAAGATTATATCTTAGGAAAACAGATTAGTGCGGTAACTGGCGGAGGATTGAAATCATGCAGGAGGCAACCAGATTTATCGATTCAGGATGGCGCATAACAATTCCAAAAGACATGCGTGAACTGCTAGGCTGGACACAAGATACTTTGCTGTGCGTACATTGGGATGGTTTTGAGATTAGCGTAAAGGCTCAGCGCCCAGGGTGTGGCGATTGCCCTGACGTGAGCCGCATGGGGGCTTTGGGTAAGATCGTGATTCCTCACCGGGTTCGGGAAGAGGCTATGTTGTACCCTGGACAGATCCTTACCCTGACTCTAAGAGGTGACCAGATTATTATGTCTACCGGCAATGAGCAGGTCAGGTGCGCCGCATGTGGTTCTGAAGCAGACGTCTTGGAAGTGCTTCCCAATGTTCATCTGTGCAAAACGTGTCGCGCGAAAGTGGAAGCTGCTGCAGCCAAAGGGTTAGGTTCTTAGCCATACGAGGGGACTGAAAAGGCTGGTTCCTTTGGGGTTAGGAGGTTTAATGTGGATATCGAAAAACTGGATAAACAGTATGTTCGCACAATTACGTCGGGATGGCGGGTTACCCTTCCTGCGCCCATAAGGAAGGCCAAGGGATGGGAGACAGGCACTGTGGTTCCTGCTCGGGCATCTCGTGATTGGATGTTATTGTACGCCGATACGTATGAGCCAAACCAGTATGATCATTATCTATACCTTGGAGCAGGTGGGAAAATAGTGATACCTCGTGAGATTAGGGATGAAACTGGATGGGCAATAGGGGAGAGGCTTTCGATAAAAGACGAAGGTGACCATGTGATATTATCCACCTGCTGCGAAAGGAACCGATGCCGTTCGTGTGGCACAAATAGAAATGTGATCGAAGTTATAGATAACCTATTTCTTTGTCAGGATTGTTGGAATAGGTATCTGTCTCAAAACCGCTAGGTTGCTTGCAAGAGAGCAAATTGCAAGGTATAATCAATAAGCAGTGAGCGAGAGTAGTTTAGTGGTAGAACATCGGCTTCCCAAGCCGAGGG
>DGFF01000082.1:18594-19823 GCA_002391545.1 Candidatus Fermentithermobacillaceae bacterium UBA3907
GGCAGAGCAACGGTTTCGTAAACCGTAGGTTATGGGTTCGATTCCCCTCGCCGGCTCCACGAAAAGTTTCACACTGCTTACGATCGCCTCAAAACTTTTCCAGGACGCTTTCCTGTATGTATTTGATCTTGCACCACAGGGACACCGTTTACTACTACCCAATAGATGCCTTGAGCGTACTGGTGAGGATCGAAGAATGTGGATTTATCGGCAACTTCGGTTTCGTCAAATAGTACTAAATCTGCACGCATATTCTCTTTCAGTATTCCCCGATCTTGAAGGCCTAACCGCATGGCGGGCAAGGATGTCATTTTACGTACAGCCTCCTCCAACCGAAGGTGTTTTTCTTCTCTTACATATTTGCCCAAGATTCTAACGAAGGTTCCGTAGGCTCTGGGGTGAGGCTTGCCCTTTGCTGAATCTTTGTTGAGAGAACTGGCATCTGATCCTGCCATCACCCAAGGTTGCTTCATAACAGTTTTTACGTCTTCTTCACACATGGCAAAGTTTATAATCTGGACGTTTCCATTGTTTCTCTCCAAAAGGGTAAGACACGCTTCTTCAGGTGAAACTCCCAGATATTCGCCGATTTCAACCAAGTTTTTGCCTATGAATATTTCATCTTTTTCATTCTGCAAAGAAGATATGACAAAGCTAGCCCAATCCTCGGCTCCAGAAATTTCCTCAATTATCTTTTGCCTTTGATAAGGATCTTTGATCCTTTTCAAGCCCGCATCTTTGCTCCCTGACCACACCCATGTGGGTACGAATGCAGATAATCCTGTGGAAGATGCTATATACGGGTACTGGTCAGCGGTAATGTCTAATCCTTTTTCCCTGGCTTTTTCTATTGCACATATGGCTTCATTTACTTTCCCCCAGTTAGATTTGCCCATGACTTTCAAATGGGAGATCTGAACCGGTATTTCAGCGGCGAATCCAATTTCAATTGCTTCTTCTAACGCCTCAATAAGTTTTTCTCTTTCATCTCTTAGGTGTGTAAAGTACAGCCCGCCATATCGGCTTGCTACTTTAGCCAGTTCCAAAAGTTCATAAGTATCTGAAAACGTTCCAGGAACATATATTAGACCTGTAGATATGCCAAATGCTCCCTGCTCCATTGCGTCGGATACAAGATCCTTCATAAGTGATAGTTCGTGGGAATTAGGTGCACGTTTGTCTGAGCCCATTACTTGCCGTCTGATAGTACCGTGCCCTACCAAAGGGGC
>DGFF01000082.1:20058-33922 GCA_002391545.1 Candidatus Fermentithermobacillaceae bacterium UBA3907
CTCTTGTGGAAGCTCGTCTTCATCGGGTGTAAATCCGAGCCCTCGAGGCGCTGCAGAAGAACCGCATTGGCCAATAACTTCAAGAGTTACTCCCTGCATTACCTTGCTGTCCGCGCTGGGATTGGTCAAAAGAGTGTAGTCTGAATGAGAGTGGGCATCAATAAATCCGGGGGCCAAATATTTTCCTGTTGCATCTACGACGATTTTTGCTTCCTCGGTGATTTTGCCGATCTTAGCGATGTACCCATCCTTAATACCAACATCGGCTCTAAACCAAGGGGCACCTGTTCCATCCAAAACCTTTGCGTTTTTGAAAAGCAGATCCAACAAGTCATTTCCTCCTTTCCACCTGTTGTACCAGAAGTATCTTTAAAAATTCTTTTTAGAGGTGGATAATTCCTTTATTTTTCGCCCCTGGACGCTTAGAGAATGCCCTTTTGGACCTTCTTAAACAGGTGGCTAGATTTCTTGACTCTA
The DNA here is from genome assembly GCA_002391545.1 of Candidatus Fermentithermobacillaceae bacterium UBA3907. Classification (GTDB taxonomy): domain Bacteria; phylum Bacillota; class Sulfobacillia; order Fermentithermobacillales; family Fermentithermobacillaceae; genus UBA3907. The sequence goes on from DGFF01000082.1 coordinate 20,536, forward strand.
GGTTGCTTGTTTGTTAACGTAACTATGATACGTTGGTATCAAATAACTAACTGAGTTCAATTGTATTTAGTATTTCGGAGGAGGAAGGACTCGTGTCAAAACTTTTAGAAATTCGTTGGCATGCGAGGGGAGGGCAAGGGGCGAAAACCGCTTCTTCTTTGCTCGCCGAATCCGCAATGAGCGCCGGCAAATATGTACAGGGGTTCCCCGAGTACGGTCCTGAACGAATGGGCGCACCAATCCAAGCCTATAACCGGATTGGCGATGAACCTATTACGATCCATTCCAACGTTGAAAATCCCGATGTTGTCATGGTGTTGGATCCAACTCTCATCGGACCCGTTGACGTGACACAAGGATTGAAAGACGACGGAGTTATAATCATAAACACGCCTATGACGCCAGAAGAAGTAAAAGCCAAACTTGGTACTGATGGCTTCAAGGTTGCTACGTTAGACGCAAGCAAAATAGCGATGGAGTGCATAGGACGGGATATCCCTAACACTCCAATGATGGGGGCGCTTCTCAAAGTGGTGGATATTCTTCCCTTCGATTACTTCCTCGAGACGGTAAGAGAGGAACTTTCAAAGAAGTTCCCGGGAAGAGATAAAATCGTGGAAGGAAACATCGAAGCCATACGTCGCGCTTACCAGGAGGTGAAGGTAGGATGAACGAACTGAAGGGGTACAAGGATATCCCCATAGGGGGTATCATCACCGAAGCCGGTAATTCTGTCACGTACAAAACCGGCGACTGGAGAAGTCAGAAACCTATATGGAAGGAAGAAGGGTGCGTTCACTGCCTTATTTGTTGGGTTTTTTGCCCTGACGATTCTATAAAGGTGGAAGATGGTAAGGTCATAGGTATAGATTATGATCACTGCAAGGGCTGCGGTATTTGCGCTCGGGAATGCCCGCGGAAAGAAAGGGCCCTGCAAATGGTAAAAGAATCCTAAACAGGGCAAAGGTTTTGAAAAGGGGGCATAGAAGTGGCTAGTGAACAAAAAAGAGTTGCTATGACTGGTAACGAGGCAGTAGCTAACGGCATGCGCCAGATCAATCCTGACGTGGTTGCCGCTTATCCTATCACGCCTCAAACAGATATTGTGCAGTTTTATTCTTCTTTTGCTGCAGATGGCTTGGTCCATACAGAAATGGTTACAGTAGAGAGCGAACATTCTGCTATGTCGGCTACAATTGGAGCGTCTGCGGCAGGTGCAAGGGCTATGACGGCAACGTCATCTCAAGGGCTTGCTTTGATGTGGGAGATGTTACACATAGCCTCTGGATACAGACTTCCCATAGTGATGCCAGTGGTCAATAGGGCGCTTTCAAGCCCGATTAACATTCACTGTGACCATTCAGACACAATGGGGGCGCTAACTACCGGATGGATTCATATTTATTCGGAAAGCGCACAAGAAGCGTATGATAACCTGATTCAGGCTATAAGGATAGCGGAACATCCCGATGTTTTGCTGCCGGTTATGGTTTGTCAAGATGGTTTTATTACAAGTCACGGAATAGAAATTGTATTTCTATTACCAGACGAGGTAGTCAAAGAGTTCGTTGGCGAGTATAAGCCGCATACGAGCGTTTTAGACGTGGAGAATCCGATCGCAGTTGGGCCTTTGCAGTTGCAGGATTACTACACTGAAACAAAGGCTCAAGAAGCGGAAGCCATGGCCAGAGCCAAGAAGGTAATCCTTGAGGTTGCCGAAGAATACGAAAAAATCTCTGGCAGGAAGTATGGTCTCTTTGAAGAGTACAAGATGGACGATGCAGAAAGAGTAATCGTAGTTCTTAACTCTACTGCCGGCACTACCAAGGCGGTAGTAGATGAGCTTAGAGCCAAAGGGGAAAAAGTTGGCCTCTTGAAGCCTAGAGTTCTAAGGCCTTTCCCTGCTGATGAGTTAGTAGAGGCTTTGTCTTCGGCTAAGGCAGTTGCAGTTATGGACAGGGCTGAGACATTTTCTACAAGAGGCGGACAACTTTTCACAGAGATCCGGGCCGCGTTTTATGAATCACACAAGCGCCCGCTTATGAGAAACTACATCTTTGGCCTCGGCGGAAGAGATACTACAACCCGGGAGATTCATAGGGTTTTCAAAGATTTAGATGCCGACCTTGAAAGAGGTCAGGTTGACAAACTCGTTACGCATCTGGACGTCAGAGAATAGGAGGGGTTAATGTGGCTAATTTGAAAGAACTCTCTAGCGTTCCGGAAGTGCTTGCTTCAGGTCACCGAATGTGTGCCGGGTGTGGTGCGCCAATAGTAGTTAGGCAGGTTCTGCGCGGGGCTAAAGCACCGGTAGTGGTAGCCAATGCAACTGGATGTTTGGAAGTTTCCACTACTATATACCCATACACTTCATGGAACAGCCCATTTATTCATACGGCATTTGAATGCGCTGCCGCAAGCCTTTCGGGCGTTGAGGCGGCTTACAATTCTTTAAAGCGCCAAGGCAAGATAACTGAGGAGATAAAGTTTGTGGCGTTTGGAGGAGATGGCGGTACTTACGACATCGGTCTTCAAAGCCTCTCAGGTGCTGTAGAACGGGGACACAACATGGTTTATGTGTGCTACGATAACGGCGCTTACATGAACACAGGAATTCAGCGTTCTTCTGCAACTCCCAAAGGCGCAGAGACTACCACTACGCCTGTGGGTAAGACTCAGCCAGGTAAGACTGAACGCAGAAAAGATTTGACGAAGATAATGATCGCCCACGACATTCCATATGTAGCGCAGGTTGCGCCATCGCACTGGAATGATCTTTACAAGAAAAGCGAAAAGGCATTTTCGGTGGAAGGTCCTGCATTTATAAACGCATTGGCTCCATGTCCACGTGGTTGGCGTTACGATGCTGAGGATACTATTGAAATGTGCAGGTTAGCTGTGGATACCTGTTTCTGGCCCCTTTATGAGGCGGAATACGGTAAGATCACAGTGACTTATAAGCCGAGGAACAAGAAACCTGTGACGGAATTTCTGAAGGCTCAGGGCAGATTCCGTCATCTATTCAGCCCCGACAATGAGCACATTCTAGAGGAAATTCAGGCAGAAGTAGATAGGCAATGGGAGGAACTTCTGGCCTTGGAACGATTGGGGCTAGAATCTCAAGAGCAACAGGAATAGGACTGAGATGTAACGTGCCAGTTCCTCGCTGTGCAGGTTGGGAGTAATAGGGTAGTGCCTGTGTTTATGTTATAATACACGGGGCGAAACTTCAGGGCGGGAGGTAGTCCCGCCCCTTTTAACTGCTAGTTGAGGAACTTAATGGGAATCAATATGAGTGAATACGAATACGAGGTGTTTTATGGTGTCTGAGTTACGCGTAAGATTTGCTCCTTCGCCAACTGGGTATTTGCATATAGGAGGAGCTAGGACTGCTCTTTTCAACTACCTGTATGCACGGCATAACGGAGGTAAATTTGTTTTACGTATTGAAGATACCGATATTGAACGAGTTATTGAAGATTCTACAGAAAAGATTATGCAAAGCCTAAGATGGCTTGGGCTCGACTGGGATGAAGGCCCTATTGTTGGTGGTCCTGCAGGGCCGTATCAGCAGTCGTTGCGTCAGGATCTGTACCGAAGATATGCTTCGCTATTGTTGGATAGGGGCTTGGCTTATAAATGCTACTGCACCCCTGAAGAGCTTGAAGCGGAAAGGGAAAAGGCAAGGGCTCAGAAAAAAGCGCCAAGATATAGCGGCAGGTGCAGAGATCTGTCTCTTGAGGAGCAACAAGAGCTAGAGAGCAAAGGGCGCAAATACGCTATAAGGCTTAAGACGCCAGATCAGGGTATTACAGTGGTCGATGACATGATTCACGGTGAGGTTTCCTTTCAGAACGAGGAAATAGCCGATTTTATAATCATGAAATCAGACGGATTTCCTACATACAACTTTGCCTGCGTAGTAGATGATTGGCTTATGGGCATAAGCCACGTAATAAGAGCAGATGAGCATCTTTCCAACACTCCGAGGCAGATAATGATATACCGTGCTTTATCGGCACCTGTGCCTAAGTTTGCCCATGTGCCTATGATACTCGCGCCTGATAGGTCTAAGCTATCCAAAAGGCACGGAGCTCAAACTGTAGAGGAGTTCATGGAAAAAGGGTATTTACCTGAGGCTATCGTAAATTACATTGTTCTTTTAGGGTGGACGCCTCCCGATGCTACTAAGGAGTTTATGACGTTAGAAGAAATGATAGAATTGTTTGATTTAAAGAGGGTGTCTAACACGCCTGCTGTGTACGACGTCCAAAAACTTACCTGGATGAACGGCCAGTATATAAAGGCCAGGGACCCGGAAGTGCTGGTTTCTGAGTATATACCTTTTGCAGCGAGACGAGGGCTAGGGACAGTTGAAGAATTGCAGCAGAAGAAAGAGTGGCTTACAAAAGTCGTAATATCGCTTCAGGAACGAGCAAAGACCTTAGAGGAAATGGCGGAGATGTCGGCGTTTTATTTTGAGCCTCCTAAAACCTACGATGAAAAAGGGGTAGCTAAGTTTTTCTTAAAGCCCAATGTATCAGAATTGCTGGAAAAGGGTGCCCAAGTCCTTGCACAAGTAGAGGAATGGAATGAGGAAAACTGCGAGAAGGCATACAGAGATCTTATAGCCAAAGAAGGTATAAAGAGCGGCGAATTAATTCACCCCACCAGACTGGCTTTGACAGGGAAAACAGTCGGTCCTGGATTATTCGAAATTATGGATGTTCTGGGCAAAGATGAAACAATATCTAGACTGCACTCTGCAGCCGAGTATATAAGGAAACTGAAATAGGGTTATGGGCGTACTTTTGTTGTAACGCAGAGATCTTAATGATATAATCGTACCTGCCTACGATTCTGGGGGATCGGCTAGTGGTAGGCCAACAGACTCTGGATCTGTCTGCGGAGGTTCGAATCCTCCTCCCCCAGCCATGGTGCAGCGGCCCCATCGTCTAGCGGTTCAGGACACCGCCCTCTCACGGCGGAGACACGGGTTCGAATCCCGTTGGGGCTGCCAATATTTTAACCTTTTAGTACCGAACGAATCTCCTTCATGTACTCTCTTATGGGCAAGTTTTGAGGGCATGCCTCTTCACATTGGCCACATTCGGCGCAGTTTGCTGGATCACCGTAGTTCTCTACTATTCTTTGGTATCCCCTGCGGAGGTCGTCTAGGGTGCCGAAAATACATGCCTCGTTATACATTTCAAACAGATTAGGTATGGATATGTTTTCTGGACAAGGCATGCAATACTCGCATTTGGTGCAGTTGATCTTCATTCGTCCCCTGTAAAACGCTTTTACCTTTTCATAAACTTTGAGTTCTTCATCGGTCAGAGAGTTTGGCAATGCAGTTTTAGCAGTTTCTATGTTCTCTTTGACCTCGTCAAGGTTACCCATTCCGCTAAGGGCCAAGGTGACTTCAGGATGATTTAGCACCCATCGCAAGGCCCAATCTGCCGGGGATCTCTCAACCCCTGACTCTGCAAAAATGCGTTTGACTTCCTCAGGAACGTTGCGAACCAAAAGACCTCCTCTCAAAGGCTCCATGATGACAACAGCCAGGTTCTTGCTGGCTGCGTAGCGCAGTCCCTCAGTTCCGGCTTGATAATATTCGTCCATATAGTTGTACTGAATTTGGCAAAGGTCCCAATGGTACGCATCTACGATAGTTTTGAAGGTTTCTACGTCATCGTGGAAAGAGAAGCCTGCGTAGCCTATGCGGCCGTCTTTTTTTGCTTTGTCAAGAAAGGTGAAGACGTCGGATTTTGCAATCGACTCCCATCTTTCCTTGTTCAAACTGTGCATCAAATACATGTCAATGTGATCAGTTTGGAGTTTCTCCAATTGGATGTTTAGATACTTGTCAAAATCTTGGTGTTCTTCAATGAGCCAAGTAGGACATTTAGTGGCCAAGTACACTTTCTCCCTATACCCGTCTTTTTTCAATATATCGCCTACCACTATTTCACTTTGCCCTCTATGGTAATTGAAGGCAGTATCCACATAGTTGACGCCATGGTCAATGGCGTATCTTATCATTTCATCTGTCTTTTCCACGTCGATTTTGTCCTGTTGATTATCTATTACAGGAAGACGCATGCAACCAAAGCCCAGTGCCGAGACACAGAAATCGTACATGCCGAATTTCCTACGTTGCATATAATATCCCCTCCAGGTGATAAGATTTAACTACACGATGGTCACATTTTGGTACCTGATTAATATATTTCGTGATCGGAAGAAAATTCCCTCTTTTCACTGGCCGTGTGCGCTTAATATGGCACCGAAAAAACCGATTGTATTGACAGGAAGAGTTTTGAAAAAGAAACAGCATAGCTTGCCCAAATGGAATGTGGGGTACATAATCTCTTATGAGAGGGTCAATAGGCACAGGCGAATTGTACCTCTGCACGATAAAAGCAAAACGATAGGGCCTGAAGTTGAAAAACATGGCAGCCAGTTCCCGAAGGGGGTATACCAATTGTCAAGAGGTAATCGGCAAAAGAGGTGGATTAGAGATCTAGTTTTCTTAACCCTGGCTTGCATTGTGATAGTTGGCATTTTTCTCAGCCCTTCCTTCGGCCGAAGCAACCCGTCTTATGCCGAGATGGACGAAGTGGGATCTAAGGAACTCATAGTGGGCAACCAAAAGGCTTCAGTGGACTTATCGTATCTTGCTGACGGAGTTGTGCGTGTAAAATATAATCAGCCAGAGACTCCTAAGAAACTCAAAGTGATCATTGAAAAAGGCGAGGAAAAGTACACATACGATCTTCGGGCCGACGGGGAGTTTGAACCTTACCCGCTTCAATTGGGAGATGGTCAGTATTTGCTGAAAGTGTTTGCAAACGTTATAGATAACAGGTACGTAAACATATACGCAGCGTCTTTCGAAGTTAAACTGGCAGATGACAAAGGACCTTTTCTGAGCTCTACTTCCTTGATCAAGTTTGACGATACTTCAAAAGCTGTTAAGTTGGCTAGTGAACTTACTTTAGACTGCAAGAGCGATGAGGAGAAACTTGAGGCCATATATGAATATATAGTAGAAAATGTAACCTATGATCACGAAAAAGCCAAAAGCGTAAAGCCAGGTTACATTCCTAATTGCGACGTCACGTTGGAATCAGGCAAAGGGATATGTTTCGATTACGCTTCTCTTTTGGCGGTGATGCTAAGATCTGTTGGCGTGCCAACTAAGTTGGTAATGGGCTACGTTGCCCCAGATTACGTATATCATGCCTGGAACGAAGTGTTTCTAGAAGGAAAAGGCTGGGTTAGAATCGGGGAATTCTATTCCATCTACAAAGAAGGGGAAGGTTGGATTCGCATGGACTCCACTTTCGCGGCAAATTCTAATGACCCTGCAGAGATTGGTGAGTTTATGACAAAGGACGGCAATTACGTAAAAAGGTTTGAGTACTAACATGAATAGCAAGTCCGCTGCAGGTCATTTCGATACCCACGCCAGGCCGTTGACTTCCATCCAAGTGGCCTGGTTTTCCTATCGGTTAGCCTCAGCCCTAAAAGCGGGAATATCACCGGCGGAAGCATTAGAAATGATCTGCGCTGAGGATCCTTCTTTCGCGGGAGTGTCTGGAGAGGTAGTTTGCGATCTTGACAAGGGATTACGCATACATGAGGCTATATCAAAAACCGGTATATTTCCTTCATATTTTGTGAATATGGTGAAAATTGGTGAAGCCACAGGAACTCTTGACAGAGTTATGGAGTCTCTCGCCCAGTACTACGAAAGGGAAGATTATCTCAACAAGGAGATAAAAAGCGCCTTAACTTATCCTCTGGTACTAATTTGCTTGGTTGCTGCAGTAATGCTAGTTGTTACATGGCAGATCTTGCCGATTTTTGAGGATATATTGATTTCGTTGGGCGTAGAGATGCCAACTGTTGCCCGGTTATTGATGTTAGCCGGTTGTTTTGTAGGAGAAAACCTTCTACAGTTTGTAGTGGCCATAGTGGTGATTGTGATCGCAGTTTGGACGTATAGTTTGACGGATGTCGGCAAGATGCGCATTGAAAAATGGAAAGCACACACTGGAATGTTTGACCATTTGTTTCAGAAGGCCTACGCGGCAAAAGTTGGTTCTTCCATGTCGTACGCTGTTGGAAGCGGAATGAGCGTAGACAGCGCATTGGAAATGGCGGCTGAAACCGTAGGAAATGATCATGTGGCAGAAAAGATCGAGTGGTGTAGGGCTCAAATTGAGCAAGGAAAAGACCTTGCTGAGGCCATGAGACTTACTCAAGTATTCCCAGATGAATTTATCCATGCCATGCAGATAGGTTTGAAGACAGGTGATCTGCCGCATGTGACCATGAAGATTTCTGAGATATATGAGGATGAAGTGAGTAGGACTCTGGAAGGAATGATTTCTGCCGTAGAACCAACATTGGTAGCGGTACTATCTGTCATAATCGGAATTGTGCTCATAACAGTGATGATTCCTCTTACAAGAATAATGGCATCTATGGGGTAAGGAGCGATAAGCGTTGAAGGCTTTGCACCTAACTATTATCGTGATAACGTGCGCTTACTTAGTAGCAGTTTTTGCAGGAATCGGTACTTACAGACAGAAGTTTACTGTTTCGAAGGCCGAGGCTATTCAAACTGCTATCGAGAAGGCGGCAGTTCAATGCTACGCTCTGGAAGGGCAGTATCCACCTGATTTAGAGTATCTCCGAGACAACTATGGCATTCAGATAGATTATGATAACTTCATTTACGATTACGTCATTTTCGCATCAAACCTGAGACCCATCATTAAGGTAATTGACAAGACAGGCCTGAGGTGAGTCATATGACCAAAGAAAAAGGCACCTCGGTTATTGCGCTTTTTAACATGTCACTTTTGCTTGTATTCACCATAGTCTGCTTAGGGGTTGCGTTTTCCACTATTCGAGGGTTTCAAGACGTACAAGAAGAGAGGGACAATATATCGGAGTTGGCAGTTGCCATGTCGTATTTGAACGCTAGGTTAAGGCAAAATGATTGTTCTTATGCGGTGAGAATTGACTCAAGTCCTATAGGAGACGGGTCAGCATTGGTTATAACGGAAGAGATCGAGGATTCAGAGTACGAGACGTGGATATATTGGTGGGCAGGTGAATTAGTAGAGTCTTTCATTGAAAAAGGAGACGATAGGATCGAAGAAGCATCCTCGCCCATCGCTGAAATTGATGGCTTCGAGGTCACATATGACGAGCCTGATCTTGTGAAAATACACGTATGGTGTGGCGTAGGATCTAAAAACAAAGATCTTACTTTCAAAGTTGCGCTTAGGACGCAACCTATAGGCGCGGAGGAATTCTAATGCAGATCCGTAAGACAAAGGTGAAAAGACGATCATTTGGCCTTTGGGAGATGGTGTTGTCTGTAGTAGTTCTCACGATCCTTGGATCTTTCACAGTAAAGATGCTCATTACAGCCAAAAATATGAACTCTAAGTCGTACGATCTTTACAAAGGCATGTCCCATGCCATAACCCTGGTCGAAACTATAAAGAGCGTATCTGACCCCCTGGATCTTTCAGAAAAGGATCTTGAGCCAGGCTATAGTTTGCAGTTTAAGGGGGAAGAGGTGCAAATTACAGGATACTTTAATGAGGATTGGGACCCTTCAATTCCCACAAAAAGCCATGAGAATGCATGTTACTGGGTGATCGCCAAAGCAGCTCCTTTACATAGCGATGGCGAAGATAGTGAAGATGTTGCGAGAGTGTACAAAATTAATGTGGAAGTGCGACGAATGGTCCCATATATTTTAGAAAAGAGCCAGGAATACCAGATATTTTCGTTGGATTCAGTCAAGTGTTATTCACGTTTCGTAAAGTAGGAGAGAAACGCGCATGGTTAATCGCTATAGTCCTAGATTTTCAGGAGGGTCGTCGGTTCTAGCGGTACTTTTAATGCTTTTGCTTATCACTTTAGGCGCAGTTGCCCTAGTTTCTTCTAACAATAATTTTAAAATGTTGGCAAAAGGCGCTGATTGGGTCAAAGATTATTACGTGCTAGAAGCAGATGGCGAACGCCTAATACAAATGGTTTCAGGATGTTTGCAGGAGGCGTCTTTTTATCCTTTAACGTATGACTTGCCAGAAGATATCTGGGCAAGAGCCTTTCGAGATTCATTAGAGAGTAGATTGGGGAAATACCTAGAAGCAGCGGATTCACGCACGCCTTATGATAACGTTATAGACAAGGTATCTATAGAAACAGTTGATCCTACGAAACTGTTGGTGACAGTAAACATTTGCCAGGATAGTGGGTCAACTGATCGCTACTTGTTGATTCAGATGGAAGTTGAAGGTCTCAGGATTTATGGATCAAACGATGGTAAAATACGAATACTTAAGTGGAAGCAATATCAGGAACCATTTGAGTATGAAGCTGAGCTGGATCTGTGGGAATAGACGAGAGGTAAAGCAGGTTCCTTAATAATCATGAAATCGGGGACAGATATGACATGGCGAGAGTTTACGATCTATTGAAAACCGCTGTTAAAGAAGGCGCGTCGGACCTGCATATTACTGTGGGCATACCTCCTACGTTCAAGGTTGGTCCTAGTTTCAAGAAAGTAGGTGACCCGCTGACTAGGGAGGATGCTACCAAACTTATCCAAGAGTTGTTCCCTAGAAAAGATTTCTATGAAGAATTCCAAAGAGTGGGAGACAAAGACTTTTCCATTTCAGTGCCAGGTTTGAGCAGATTCAGGGTTAACGCTTTCATGCAGCGGGGTTCACCTGCTGCAGTTGTACGAATTGTCCCATTTTCTTTGCCTGATCCTGACGGGTTAGGTATTCCAAAAACGGTTCAGGAGTTAAGCAACCTTACAAAAGGACTGGTCTTAGTGACAGGCCCTGCGAGCAGTGGGAAATCTACGACCCTTGCGAGTATAATCGACCTGATTAATGAGAAGAGAGAGTGTCACATACTCACTTTGGAGGATCCTGTTGAGTATCTGCACAAGCACAAAAAAAGCATAGTCAATCAGCGAGAAATCGGGGTAGATGCTCAGAGTTACGAAAGAGCATTGAGAGCGGCTGTGAGGGAAGCGCCTGACGTGATCTTGCTTGGAGAAATGCGGGACTTAGAGACCACGGCAATCGCTTTGACTGCAGCTGAGACAGGGCAATTGGTGCTTTCTACTATGCACACTATAGGGGCGGCGAAAACCGTGGATCGGGTCATAGATATATTCCCGCCTGAACAGCAGCATCAGGTGAGGATTCAATTGTCTACAGTATTGCAGGCGGTTGTGTCACAGCAGTTGATACCGTCGTGTGACGGGCATTACATTCCTGCATTTGAAATAATGAGGGCAAACGATGCTATTCGCAACTTAATTAGGGAGAATAAAACCCCCCTCATAGATGCTGTGATCCAAACCAGCGTCGTAGATGGCATGGTGACCATGGATAGCAGTCTAGCCAAACTGTATCAGGAAGGATTAATCACCAAAGACACTGCCCTTTTGTATGCAGTCAACGGTCAGTCTTTAGAAAGACAGTTGATTTGAGGTCTGCAAGAAACACATCTCTACATGCAAGATCTGCGTATGTTTCCCTGCGAACTATGGTTCTGGAACGTCCTTTTGAAACTGCCACTATTTCTGGCCTTGGCAATCCATTGTAGTTGGAAGACATGGAGTAATTGTAGGCGCCTGTGCTGAGGACTGCCAAAACATCCCCGGGTTTCAAAGGGGGAAGGCTACATTGCTCTATGAGAATATCACCTGACTCGCAGCATTTGCCCGCTACGCACACATATCTGGGTGGTTCAGACAAGTTATCAAGAAGCTTAGCAGGAAGGGCAGTGTACACCGCTTCGTACAGGGCAGGTCTGAGATTATCTACCATTCCACCATCGACGTACACGTAAGTTTTGATGCCTGGGATTTCTTTAATTGAGCCTACAGTGTAAAGAGTGAGTCCTGCCTCACCTACGATGGACCTTCCTGGCTCCAGATACAGTTTAGGTAAAGGAACGCTTAATTCTTCACACGATGCTTTGACCGTTTCTGAAATTGCGTTCACATACGTTTCGATAGATGGTGGATCATCGTTAGGTGTGTACCTAATGCCGAGTCCTCCTCCTAGGTTGAGTTCTCTGACTTCTACGTGGAATAGATTCCTTACTTGGGCTATAAACTCCACCATTCTCTGTGCAGCCAAAATTGGGCCCTCTAACTTCAAAATTTGAGAACCGATGTGGCTGTGAAAACCTTGAAACGACAGGTTTTTGCTGGACAACACTTTTTCAAGAGGTTTTAAGCCTTGGCCCTTTGAAATGCCGAAACCAAACTTGGAATCGTCAGTTCCTGTTTCTATGTATTTGTGGGTTTCAGCTTTGACGCCAGGGGCAATTCTAATCAAAACGTCAACCTCCCTGCCTGCTTTTTGAGCCAGACGATCTAGAGTTTCGATTTCGTAGTAATTGTCTACTACAAATCTGCCTACGTTTGCTGCTATGCCCATTTCCATCTCTTCAAGGGATTTGTTGTTCCCGTGAAAAAGGATTTTTTCCCCTGGGAACCCTGCTTTAATGGCTGTATAAAGCTCACCGCCTGAGACTACGTCCAGCCAGAGACCTTCTTCCCTCATGATGTTTAATATCCACGTGGTCATAAAAGCTTTGCAGGCGTAAGCCACGTCTGAATTGGGGTACGAAGATCTGAGACTCCTTAAATACCTCCTAGCATTTTTTCGCACCAGGTCTTCGTTCATTACATACAAAGGTGTCTTGTACTGTTCGGCCAAAAGCACTAGGTCGCATCCGCCAAATTCCAGATTACCCTCTTGATTTACTTTGAGATCCCATGGCAAGTTCATCGATTTCAATCCTCCGTTGAAATAAAATACAGCCTGTGCGGCTGTATCTCGTGAAGATGCCTTCTATCCTACCTATAGAAGGAGCCGCTCAGCTCTCTTTCCCTTAGCTGCGAGATAGCTCTTCACCAATTGGCCAAGGGAAAAGCCAATTAGTGACAGTGCTGCACCTATTCGATGCAACCCCAGCAGGGCAAAACTGGCAGTATGCCCTACTTCGGCAATGTTCCCTTTCTCTCGCCATCATCGTTGCCCTACTCTGGCGGATACTTTTGAACATTGCGCCTCTACCTCACCTCCTTACAAGAGAGATGAGGCGTCTTTATAGAAATATTCAATTTTGGGTGAATGAAAACTGAGTCATAAATAGCATAGGGTCAGGGAAGTGTCAAGTAGAATGTAGGCGCTTGTCAACGGACAGTGGTTTTGCCACCCTAGACTAGGTCAAATTGGACTGGAAAAAGGAGACTGCAATTGCTAATCTACTTAGGTAGGTTGATGGAAGAATAAAACGATGCGAGGGAAAAGTGGTTGTA
>DGFF01000082.1:34177-34432 GCA_002391545.1 Candidatus Fermentithermobacillaceae bacterium UBA3907
TGATGGGTGAAAAGCATGTGAAGGGAAGGATAAGGTAATGGACGATTTCGAAATATTTTCGGGACTTAGCGTTGCACAGATTCGGCGTTTTTGTCGTTCAGCTCAGCGGTTCGCGAGCGAAGAACCATGGGAGTGGCTCCTTGATGAAGATTTGTTTGGAGTCAAGGATTATCGCACTGGTGTGACTGGATGGTGTACAGTAACCGGCGCTAGAGGCACAGATTACGGATTGCAGATTTTTCTGGGAGATCGTGG
>DGFF01000135.1:0-3528 GCA_002391545.1 Candidatus Fermentithermobacillaceae bacterium UBA3907
AGATGTGTATAAGAGACAGTTTTAGATGTGGCTTTGAATGTGGAAGAAGCGAGAATACTCAGAGGGTGATAGGATATCGTTATTTGGTTGGCCATCCACTTTGTTTACTTGAGTAAGTTAAGGCAACTGATTGATTACTTAAATTTCCAAGAAATCGGGAGAGTAAGGTTTTTACCTACAATTGCTTGACAGATACAATACGGTAGCCCATAAATCAGTTAGATATAATATATAATCCTAACGAGGATGGCTCTATGGAAGACGGTATTAGCGACGAACGGCTCGATATTTTGGTACAAAAATATGGTGCTGATAGAATGTCAGTATTGTTCAGGAGAGAAATAAGATCTTTTATAGGGAAGATTTTATCTTGAGCAGATAAGCGATTACCTTTTGGGTAAAACCGGAAAATGGGATAAGCAGGTGGGATGAATAAATGTACGTACCTGTTTCTGTTGTCATTCCTTGTTATTGTTGCGAAGATACAATTGAGCGAGCTGTGATTTCCGTTATGAATCAGACTGCATTGCCGGTCGAGGTTATATTGGTTGATGATGCCAGCCCTGATCAGGGTCGTACGCTAGGTAAATTAGGACAGTTGCAGCAACAGTTCCGTGACAAGACCCATATTAAGATTATAGCCCTGGAACATAACGGTGGTCCGTCGATTGCCCGCAATGCCGGATGGGAAGCAGCTACGCAACCGTACATTGCTTTCTTGGATGCTGATGATGCATGGCATTCGCAGAAACTGGAGATCCAGTGTGGATGGATGAAAGAGCATCCAGAAGTGGCTCTCTCTGGGCATAAATGCGTATGGGTGAAAGAAAGCGAGGGGGAACCGAAGATAGACGTTCCAACTCATGCGAAAGGCTGTGATGTTATATATGTTACGACACGCAGTCTATTATGTTCAAATCGTTTTTCGACTCGCTCTGTTATGTTAAAAAAGGGATTGCCATTTCGATTTGAACCGCAAAAGAGGTATTCCGAAGATTACTACTTGTGGTTGCAGATTGTTCTGTCAGGTTACAAATGTGTAGTCTTGGATATACCCTTGGCGTATTTTTACAAATCTCCTTATGGCGAAGAAGGGTTAAGTGCTGACTTGTGGGCTATGGAAAAAGGGGAGCTAGATACTTATTGTAGATTGTATAAAAGCGGTTACATAACGTTCCCGTCTTTATTACTCCTGAGTTTGTACTCGTTCATTAAGTTTTGCCGTAGGTTTGTGATCGTATACCTCAAGAAAGCGGAAAGGGCATTGCTACAATGAGACGGGCTCACTGCGGGTTTTTCTCTTTTTGACATATTTGCTCATTGCACCTGGAGTGCAGGCTTGGTGTCATTCGGCCTATGCGGCAAGAGAGGTGTGCCACTTGGCCCGTTTAGGTTGCGATACGCGTTTTGTGGTTCAGAAATTTGCTTAAGTTAACCACGTTGTTTTACTATATGCACGTTTTCACAGCATTTTATTTTGGCTTTAAGAGCGATACCGATTCCATTTGGAGGTACGAAGATGAACGATAATTCGGGTAGCGATAACGCGTTTGCGTCAAACAAGCCCATAGCACAGGTGCTTATATGCGATCCAACTCGGTGTTCTAGTCTGGTCAAACTGTCATATTTCTTAACCCTTATTGCATTGGTTCTTAGTCCTTTTTATTTCGGAGGAAGTGGACAGCCTCAGATCTCTCATGTTGTTATGGCTATTGCCGCAATTCTGAATTTGATTAGCACAAAAACTCGGGTTGAGAAATGGTGGGCATCAGGACTGTGTTTTGCAGCATATACAATATCAGTAGGTCTTGCTGTGTTTGTCGCTCATTGTGATCAGACTACCCTCCAGGCACCTCTTTATTACATATATAATTTCCTGATATGGGTTCATCTTGTTGCTCTTTCCTCAAAGATCGGCACGGCACGAATTCTTAAGAGTTTTAATCTGACTTTATGGGCCGTTTTTGCAATGGAATTGCTTCTGCTTGTAACTGCTACCGGACGTATGTATGGGGCTTCGCGAGCTATGGGAACTTCTAATGATCCAAATCAAATGGCTAATTGGATCGTCGGTGTCGCTACTATGTTGGCTGCTATTGGTTGGGCGATAAACAGATCATGGGTGCATATGTACGTACGTTGCTGCTGGGATGGCCACGATTGCTGTAGCCTATACGGCGTTGCGTTCCGGTGCGCTTGGGCTATAACCTCTGATTCTTTCGTGTTGCGTTGTTGCGGGGCACTGGCTCATTAGCTTAGTCGCAGGGAAGAAGCGAGTCAAGATAGCCGTTCTGGCACTCTTGTGCGTTCTTGTCATAGTGTTAGGTGTGTACCTGATTGCAGACCCGCAGAGAGTTACGTTACGTGCTAAGATGACAATGAACTTGATTACTAATTGGCTGGGACGTTTTCGCGATACTAGCTCCAATACTTCATTTGAGGGCCGCGGTTATGATCGGCTGTGGAAATTTCCGGAATATCTGTTACTTGGGGCAGGTGAAGGCGCAAATTACCGTTGGGAAGAACGTACTATATTTTCGGGAGAGAATCATTCTACACCGTCTGGTGTTCTTTTTTCTTATGGATTGTCTGGAACTTTCTGTCTTGGTACATTCCTATACAAGACGTGGAGCGGTTTGCCCAGTGCGTTGCTGAAGTTTCTCTTGCTTGCTCCTTTACTTTACGGCTTGGGTACGTATAACCTTAGAAACTGGTGTCTTTGGATCGTGTTTGCTATATTCAATGTGATTACTAGGCATGTAGCCGCATCTCACAGGGAATCTAGGGACGAGTAATTTCTTTTGTATTTACTATATGAAGGTGGAGTCCGAGAGGTATTTTGCTGCTTGCAAAATTAGGAGAAGCCTTGTTGAGGTAATGAAAATCATGTTAGATGTGGCTATAGGACAATTAAAGGGATCCCTTGATCTTGGTGGTTAGATAAATCTTGAACCCTGTGATGGTTTTGCCATTTTGATGAGCAGACACAAAGTGCCCTCATCGATATTTTGGGGAGCACTTCGTTGTAATTGATGCATAAAGTGCTTTAAAAGGAAGAAGAATCATGGAAAACAATGAAACTGACAATCGAAAAGTGCTATTTATTGCTACAGTTTACTCCCATCTGGCATCTTTCCATATCCCTTTTATGGAGATGCTGCAGGAGATGGGTTATGAGGTGCACGCTGCGGCCTGTTCTTCTTCAGGGCGGCGAGAAGAAGTCGAAAAGATGGGTGTTATCTGTTGGGAGATTCCCTTTGCTCGTTCCCCTTATAGCCCTGCCAACCTGGAGGCTTTTCTTCGGCTGAAAGACTTGCTAAAAGAACACCACTTTGACCTCATCCATGTCCATACCCCTGTGGCCGCTTTTCTTGGACGTTACCTTGCCAAAAGGACAAATCAAGGCTCTGTGCTCTATACAGCTCATGGTTTTCACTTCTATGAAGGCGCACCGCTCCGAAATTGGTTACTGTACTACTCAGCTGAGAAACTCGCAGCTAAATGGACTGATGGATTAATCGTCATGAA
>DGFF01000135.1:3739-5507 GCA_002391545.1 Candidatus Fermentithermobacillaceae bacterium UBA3907
TAATCTGTTCTTTGTTCATGGAGTAGGCGTTCCAGTCCTCGATTATTCCTATGTGAGCCGAGATGTGCAACGAACGCCCTCTGTCCGCGGCGAATTGGGCATAAATTCCGAAGATGTGGTAGTAGCTTGCATCGGGGAGTTGAACGCTAACAAGAACCAATCGTTTTTACTAGATGCGTGGAAGAGGGTTGCAGATAAGCGTTCGAATGCACACTTACTTGTTGTAGGAGATGGCGTATATAGGCAGAAACTAGAAAAACAGGTTTCTGAGCAAAATATCCGAAATGTTCATCTTCTAGGATACAGGGATGATGTACCTTACATCCTTCAAGAGACCGATATATTAGCCCATGTGTCTAAACGAGAAGGACTTCCAAAGGTAATTCTAGAAGCTATGGCAGCTTCCAAGCCTATTATAGCAACTGATGTGCGGGGCAATAGAGACCTGGTAGAACATGACAGAAACGGTTTTTTGGTGCCTCTTGGAGATGTAGATGAGCTGGAATCTGCATTATTGCGCTTAATAGATAACGAAGAACTTAGGGAGTCTTTCGGGCGGAAGAGTTACGAGAAGATAAAAGACTATTCCTTGGATAATGTTCTGCTTGAAATGAAGGAGATCTATTCTCGGTTTCTTCCAGTATCTGAGTCGAGAGAAACTTCGACTTGAGAAGGCGTGGAATCTGGTAGAAAAATATGCTCAAGCTTATACTATAAGCAGCGTAGATACAGCATCGAGATACCGTGTATCTCTTGACGTCTCCGCTAATGGTTTTAAGCGCGGATGATGCGCGGTTTCTGCCAGCGTTCTAGGTTACACGAATGGTGGCGTGTCTTATCGAGCTGAAGCCAATAGAATTGCCAGGGATTGGACGGAAAGCACCTCTGCTGAAATCTTACATATGGAGGAAGAGGGAATGAAGCCTAAAACATGTGTCGTAACAGGTGGAGCCGGTTTTATCGGTTCACACTTGGTAAGACGATTAATAGGAGAAGGCGTAAGAGTTAGGGTAATAGATAACTTGACTACTGGGACTATGGATAATCTTGAAGATGTTCTCCATAGTAAGTTGTTAGAATTTGTTCAAGGGGATATAAGGGATTCAGATTGTCTTCGTCAGGTTTTTGATGGCTCAGAAGTAGTTTTTCACCAAGCAGCTTTGACTTCTGTTCCTGCCTCTGTAGATGATCCTTTTTCCACCCATCAGGTGAATATTACAGGAACATTAAACGTCCTTTCCATCGCTGAAAAATTCTCAGTGCATCGAGTGGTCCTTGCAAGTTCATCTGCAGTTTACGGCAGTTCAACAGAATTACCCAACTCAGAAGTCAAATGCCCTCATCCTGAATCACCCTACGCAATATCCAAATGCACAGGCGAGCAATACGCGAGGTTCTTTTCTAGATATAAGGGTGTTGATACAGTGTGCCTCCGTTACTTTAACGTATATGGTCCTATGCAAAACCCTCGTTCCCAATATGCTGCTGTTATCCCTATCTTCATAACAAAGATGCTTCAAGGGGATAGTCCTGTTATATACGGAGATGGAGAACAGACTAGAGATTTCATATACGTAGACGACGTCGTAGAAGCCAACCTCTTAGCAGCTTCAACCTCGGATATATCAGGCGAGGTTTTTAATATAGCGTCAGGAGAAAGCTTAAGCGTTAACCAGCTTGTGAAAATACTCAACCAAGTACTTGGGACTAGCCTAGAGCCTGAATACGAGCCAGAAAGAAAAGGTGATGTTAGACACTCTAGCGCTTC
>DGFF01000042.1:0-19951 GCA_002391545.1 Candidatus Fermentithermobacillaceae bacterium UBA3907
ATGTAAAGGGAACTGAAACGTAAGTAAGGACTCTACATTAGTCAGCAACTCAGGTTGCAGCGAGGATCTCGATGTAAAGGGAACTGAAACAAGAAATTTATCTATTCTGTAAGGAATGTTATCCAGTTGCAGCGAGGATCCCGATGTAAAGGGAACTGAAACATGCTTCCCGTTTCATTTGACCTACCTCGTCCAAAGTTGCACGGAGCAGCCCTCTACAAAATCACTTGGTCAAGGCGTATATTGCCTCATTGAATTAATATGGTTATTTTGACCACATAGCCTACCGAGACCGCCCAACGCAAATATTGGTATTTCACCGAAGTTTCGGGCCCCCTAGTATATATAATATGTGTAGGACTTTGTAGCATAGGAGGTATGAGCATGTGGGATTCTTTGATAGCCTTTTACGGCACTAAAGATTTAGAGCAAACCCATAAATTCTACGTAGATGCCTTAGGTCTAAATCTTTATCAAGACCAGGGAACTTGCAGGATTTACCAAGTTACCGAAGGCGGTCTAATAGGCTTCTGCCAGCATCTAGATATTGCCATCTCAGGTAGAAGCCCAATCATTACACTAGTTACTGACCATGTAGATGAAATGTACGAAAAACTTATCCAATTAGGGTACAAACCCAATGAGCCGCCTAAGGTGAACCAACAGTTCGGTATATATCACTTCTTCATAACTGATCCTAACGGGTACAATGTAGAAATCCAAAAATTCTTGAGTTGATTATTGAAAAAGAGGCAAGCCCCATGTTTCAACATAAGGTCTTTGCCTCTTCATTTCCACATTTATTTTCCGAGCCTACGTTAACTTCCACTCATTTGGCGCATCATCGGCTACGTAGACAAACTGTCCACCTATGATGGTGGCAAGAGCCTTGGTTTCTAGCAGCTCCTCAGGGTCTATCTCAAAAATATCCCGATCCAAGACGGCCATATCAGCATATTTCCCTTCAGCCAAGCCACCACATTCTTTATCCCTGTACGCCAAATATGCTCCCCCTTGGGTGAAGCATTGCACTGCTTCCTTCGCTGTAAGCGCTTCATCTTTGCCGAAATCCAGTCCGCCCATGGTCTTTCTGGCAACTGCACCATACAAAGTCACAAACGGATTATATGGTCCTGACGGAACATCTGTGTTGATAGCTACCTTAATACCCTGGTTCAAGTACGTTTTGGCGGGTTTGAAATGGAAAAACTTTTCCTCCGGAATAGCTTGTGGATAAACGTCTCCTTCAACGTATATAAACCCTGGCTGGAGAGATATGCCGATATCATAATCAGACATAACTTTAAGCGCATATGGAGTGGGCAAATAGCCGTGGATTATATGGTGTCTGTGATAGGGAAGAGGGTTTCGTTTGGAAATAGCATCGACCATGTGAGCTAAACAAATATCCTGGGCTAGGTCTCCGCAACAGTGTACGCCTACTCCCCAGCCCAAAAGGTGAGCGTTAGAGATGTAGTCTCCCAACTGATTTAAATCTACCCTTGCAGGTATAGTAGATCTGGTTCCATCTACAAACGGTTCATGCATCATGGCTGTCTTAGTACCTAAGCCTCCATCGATAGCCATTTTCAAGTTACCCAATCGGAACCACGAATCCCCGAAGCCAGGCTGAAGGCCAGCTTCAACTATAGGGTTTACCAGATATTCTCCTTGTATGACTGATTTGCCGTGCCAAGTAGGCATGGCGCTTACTCGCATAGGAAGTTTCTTTTGCACCCACAAACTAGCATATGCCCGCATAACATCCCCTGCAATTCCTGGATCCAAAATAGACGTTACACCATACCTTAAAAGCTCGTTCAATACTAAAAGGATGCGCCTTTCCAAAATTTCCTGACTCGGTTCAGTTTCATGTGCGCGAATCACTTGTGTAATAAGTCCCTGGGCCGCTTCCCTTATTATGCCAGTGGGCTCTTGGTGTTCATCTAGTTCCACCCTGCCCGCTGTAGGCACAAATCCTCTACCGATCCCTGCTGCCTCAAGAGCTTTGGAGTTAACTGAAGACAGACCGAACAAACGGGATAAGCACACTGGGTTGTCAGGAGCTGCCTCGTCGAGGTCATATCGGTTTATCATCCGTTTTTCTTCGAACTGGCTTTCTATCCAACCTGCTCCTGTTATCCATTCTCCCTTCTCCTTTTCCTGAGCCTTGCGAGCCACTGCTTCTTTTACTTCTTCTATAGATTTCAAACCGAAACAGTTAACGCCTTCCAGCAGGTCGCAAGCGGCAAGAACGTGATTATGAGAGTCGACGAAGCCAGGGATAACTCTCTTACCCTTTAGGTCTACTATTTGGACCGAGGAGGTTTTAGGATCCCCTATCATCTGCAAAATTAAAGACGTGGGGCCCGTAATAGATACTTTATTTCCTTCGACTAAGATAGCTTCTACCTCCTCAAGGCCAGTAAATATTCTTCCATTTATAAACGCAGTTTTATCTTTACTCACAATATCACCTCCATAGAAATCTTCTTTCTGGTGGCTGAGTTTTCCTTTTCACTGCATTGGACTTCATCTTTTTAGCAGGGAAAAGTGGGCTTAACGTAGTAAATACTATGTGGAGTTAAACTGATCGAGATGCTGCATTTTGCACCTACTAAGCGACGGAGCTCCGAACTAGCTTATAAGGGAGCCTGAAAACCATGAGTAAACCCGAACCTTCGCGGCCCAAAACAAAGAGTTACGAGAATATGGGTGTTGAAGCAAATGCCGAGGCGTTAAAACGTGGCAAAGAAGGGATACGCTTAGAGAAAAAGGAAGGGGCGGCTAGGCAAACCCCAGGCGTGAACATCACAGGGTTTTGGCGGTTGTACGAAATAGATAAGCTCATAGCAGGTGGATATTACCCCAATTGCGTCTATCTGGCTGAGCATTTAGAAGTCCACAAGAGGACTGTGGAACGGGATATTGAGAGGCTACGGGATCAATTCCGGGCTCCAATAGAGTATGACCCCAAACGCAAAGGATACTATTATTCAGCCCCTTTTTCGCTTCCTGCAATGAAACTTCAAGAAGGAGAGGCAATAGCTATTTTCTTAGGGCAGAAGCTTTTGGCTCAATGTAAGGGGACTTCGCTGGAAGATTCGTTGAAGAAAGCCATGCTTAAGATAAGGTTGCTTTTGCCTGATGAAATCGAAGTAGACCTTGAACGTGCCTTGGAAGCAGTTTCCTTTCACGTGGATCCCTTGCGCGGTGATGAAATTAAAGTAGCTCAGACGTACCAAGTTATAGCCGAAGCCATGGGAAAGGGTAGAACTGTGCAAATCGATTACTACACTGCAAGCCGGGATGATCACACTCGAAGAAAGATTGACCCTTACCACTTAAGGCTTTCAGAAGGTTCATGGTATTGCATAGGATTTTGCCACGAAAGGAAAGAGGAACGGATTTTCGCGTTGGACAGAATCAAGTCCATCAGAATCACTGATGAAACCTACCAAATCCCTTCTAGTTTTTCTGTAGAAGAATATTTTGGTGATAGTCTGACTCTAGAACGAGGCGAACCACAAAAAGTGGTGATTGAATTCGATAAAACCCAGGTACCTTACGTAAGAGACAAGGTATGGCATTCGAGTCAGTCTTTAGAAGATTTGCCTGATGGAGGGCTAAGGTTAAGCCTCATTACTGGAAGTTTGGGGGAGGTCAAGAGATGGGTTATGAGTCTGGGCCAACATGCTGTGCTTATAGAACCCCAATTCTTGAGAGATGAAATAAGAGAGGAACTGGAAAGGGCTCAGGCAAACTACAGCGTCGCTGACCAAAACGAGTAATTATGGCGTATACAACAAGGAGGCAAAAAGAGATGGATTTAGAAAAGGACTCAAAAAAGGTAGCAGTAATCACCGGTGCTAGCAGCGGGATCGGTAAGGCGTGTGCCTTTCGATTCGCAGATGAAGGGTACTCAGTTGCCCTTGTCGCAAGGCGTTCAGAGGAGCTTTCTGCAGTAGCTCGGGAAATCGAAGCCAAAGGCGGCAAGGCATCTGTATTCCCAGGAGATTTGACCGATGAAAAACAGATTGAAGATATTGTAAATAATATAGTTACCACGTTAGGCGGTATAGATGTTTTGGTGAATGCGGCAGGCGTGATTGCCAATGGGACTATAGAAAATACAAGCATTGAAGATTGGGACCGCCTCATGAACATCAATCTGAGAGCCCCCTTTTACATGTTACGATGCGCAGCTCCCCATCTCATAGCTGGCAAGGGGAGCGTGGTCAATGTTTCTAGCGTAAATGGGCAGAGAGCTTTCCCCAATGTTTTGGCGTACTGCGTTAGCAAAGCAGGCGTAGACCACCTTACCAGATGTGCTGCATTAGAACTTGCAGGTCAGGGAGTAAGGGTAAACGCAGTTAACCCTGGAGTGGTCCGTACCAACCTTCACCTAAACAGTGGCATGACCGACGAGGAATATCGTCAGTTTTTGGAGAGAAGCGTAACAACCCATCCTTTGGGGCGGGTAGGTGAGCCTGAAGAAATTGCAGAACTGATTTTCTTTTTGGCGTCTGATAAAGCAAGCTGGATCACAGGCGAAACAATACTAATTGATGGGGGACGGGGCCAGACTTGTGCGAGGTAGGGTAAGGAAGGAACCATAGGTTCAGGGCTGATTTTGTGGCAAGCATATCGGGGGGATGTTTTTGCGCATTTTACATACTGCTGATTGGCATCTGGGCAAAACCATTGAGGGGCGCTCTAGGTTAAACGAACAGGAGGAATTTTTGGATACCTTATGCACCATCGCCGAAGAAGAAGGCGTAGATCTGGTGCTGGTTGCTGGGGACGTGTTCGATAGTGTAAACCCGGGTGCCCAAGCCGAAACCCTTTATTATGACGCTTTGGAGCGACTGGCAGGAAACGGCAAGAGAGCAGTTGTGGTGTCAGCAGGAAACCATGACAGCCCAGACAGGATCCAAGCAGCCAATCCTTTGGCTGCGAGACTTGGAATTTCACTCATAGGGTATCCTAACGAGCATCTTCCTTACGGCGTAGGGCCGAATGGAGCAGGCAGAGTGGCTACTGGCCCAGGTTGGATCGAGGTGTTTTGTCCAGGGGCAGGAGAATCTGCTGTAATATGTACTCTCGCATACCCGTCTGAATCCAGGCTCAAACAAGTGTTTTCAGAGTCATTAGACGAGGAAGTTCAAAGGGCGGCTTATTCAGATAAAGTAAAAGCGTTAGTAGATATAGTTAGCGTGGGTTTTCGAAAAGACACAGCAAACCTCATATTAGGTCATTTATATGTTGTAGGCGGAGAAGAGTCAGATTCTGAAAGGCAGATCCAGCTAGGCGGAGCTTTTTCTGTAGATCCTAATGTGTTTGGGGTTTCAGCCGATTACGTAGCCCTAGGTCATCTTCACAGGCCTCAAGAAGTGAAAGCATCCCCTGTTCCTTGCAGATATTCAGGTTCGCCTTTGGCATATAGTTTTTCTGAGGCGAATCAGCAGAAAGAGGTAGTAATAGTCGAGATTGTGCCTGAAAAAGCAAGGGCGCCGCAGGTTGCACGTGCTTGCCGTATAGAACGTATACCTCTTTCATGTGGTAAACCTTTAAAAAGGTTTAGAGCATCTGGGTTCGAACAGGCGTTGCAGTGGTGTAGCGATCCTAGGAACCACAACTTCTGGGTGGACCTTGAAATCAACAGTGATGAACCTTTGGGAACTGCCGATGTGGCTGCGCTCCGCAAAGAGCACCCATCTATTGTGTCCATACGTTGGACGGGTTGGCGAACATCTTCACATCCTCAAGAAAAGCGGATTTCAGATATGCCCCTGGTTGAAAGGTTCAAGGTATTCTGTAGACGTCAGTTAGGCCACGATCCAGAGCAGGAGTTAGTTGATCTATTCTTGGAACTGGTGCACCAAGACTTAGACGACTCGGAAGAAATACCTGCGCCTAGAGGAGGTCTGCAGTCATGAAACCTATTGTACTGGAATTTAGCGGACTTCACAGTTACAGGGAGCGCCAAATAATTGATTTCCAAGAACTAGGACGATTTGGACTTTTCGGGATTTTTGGGCCCACTGGCAGTGGCAAGTCTACTATCCTAGACGCTATAACTCTAGCTCTATTCGGAACGGTAGATCGTGCTCCGCGTAAGACGTACGGGATTATAAACCAGCTGGAATCTGCAGCGGACATTTCGTTCACCTTTGAATTAGGTGGACAGCGCTATACTGCCCAGAGACGTTATGAACGAAGTAAAGAAGACGTTGAAAACGTAAAAAGCAAATATTCTAGGGTCATAAAGCACAGTAGCAATCAGGGAGCGAAAGACGAAGTTGTAGCAGAAGGCCTTACCAGTTGCGACGAATATATCAAGGGACTTTTGGGCTTTGGAGCCGGCGATTTTTTGCGGGCTGTGGTGTTACCTCAGGGCAAGTTTGACCAGTTCTTAAGGCTCAAGCCGTATGAACGGGGAGCAATGTTGGAAAACATTTTTGGGCTAGAAGAATTCGGAGAAGAACTGAGGATAAAGGTGAGAAACAATCGGGACCTTCATTGTGATAATCTTACCAGAATCGAAGCCGCTCAGTTGGAACTGGGCGATTGTTCCCTAGAAGCTTTGGAAGCCGCTAAGACCCTAGTAGAAACTTTGAGTGAGAAACTAGAATGTCAAGTCCAGGTTCTAGAAAAGGCCAAGTCCATCTACGAAGAGCAAGTGGAACTAAAAGAACTCTCAAGGGATCTAAAGGCTGCGATAGACAGGGAAGCAGGCCTTGAAGCTCAAAAAGAACACATAGATCTGCAAACTAAAAGGCTTGAATTTGCCAAGAAAGCGCTACCTCTTAGAACCCAAATTGAGCAGGTTTCCAAAGTGCAAAAAGAGGTAGCTGAACGTAAAACTGAATTATCTCTTCTTGAGGCAACTCTCAATGATGAAGAAAAAAACTACAGGGAAGTAAAAAAGATGCTAGAAGAAGCCCAGGCTCGCAAGGAAGAAAACATGCCTCACCTCCTTCAAAAGAAGTCCCAGTTAGAAAAAGGGGTTCAAGATAAAAAAGAGTTGGAGGAGGCCAAAAGAGGGGAGAGCCAGAGAAAAGAGTCTCTAGAAGAAGTAGATAAAGATATTAAGAAGAAAAATGAGACTAAAGAAAACTTGGAAAAACAACTTTGTGATCTATTAGATGAGGAAAAGGTCCTTTTGGAACAAGAAGCGGACCTTTCTCTCGATCCATCGTGGCGAGAAGATGTTTATGCAGCGTATGATCACTATTTGGACCTCAAAACTGGCGCAGACAGGGTAGAAAATGTTGAGAAAGATTTGATGAAAAAGAAGAAAACCCTAGATGGGTCTAAACGTGGCGTTCTAGAAGTGTTCAATCAAATATTCGATATATCTGCTTCTAGATATGTCTTTGTGAATGATTGGGAGCTAAAACCTGAGCACCAGATAGTCATAGATCATCTTCTGACTGAAGGTATGGATGCGGGAAGGTTTCCCCAGGAGTTGCGCACAAGGTCATGCCTGAGCGAGGAACATCTTGCTTACTCACTCGATGATAGATTCCTCGACCCGACATCGGTTTTTTTCACTAGGGATGACTTGATAGCCATTTGTGAAAACGAAAAGATGAAAGCTCAGACTCTTCTTAATAGATGTCGTGCCCAAAAGGAACAGGCGCTAATTCTCGAACAAGCTTCGGTTTTGGCTAGGGAACTAAAAGAAGGCGAGCCTTGCCCTGTTTGCGGCTCGTTGGACCACCCTGCGCCTTGCGTATCGGAAGATCCTGAAATTATACAAAAGGCACAGGAGGCAGAAAAACTCGCCACAGATTGCTTAAATGCCATTCAGAACTGGTATGTAGATTTCATCAAAACTATACAGTTATGGGATAACGCAGTAGGGAATCATCAGGAAACAGTGTCTCAATTAGTAGACGAGTATAATCGGTTTGTGCAGGTGTGCGACGAGTTTTTACGGAAAGCAGAATCAATTTTGGCATCTAGCCCTGTAGAAGAAATATGGGGAAGATTGGCTCGCGATGGAAAAGAGCGTGCTTATCACCTTTTGAAAGAGACTGAAAGCGCGAGCGTACAGGAAGTTCTTAGACCTTATATGGACGAGGTAAGTGGATTGAAGCGAGTAATCACGCTGAAAGATAAACAGATGGAGCTCACGAGAAAACAGATTAAGGACGTGCAGGCTCGTATCTTGAAGATTCGGCAAGACATCCAAGATGTTTCCACGTCCTTAAATGACCTAAGCGTAGGTAGAAGCACCTTGGCCGGTTATCTCGAAGCCTTGAAGTCTCAAATCCAAACCATTGCAGAGGGTATAGAAGAGATTTGTGGTGACGAGGATCCTTCAGAATTGCTGAACAAGGTGGAATCGGAAATTGCGGCAATTGAAAAGGATTACCGAAATGCAGTTGAAAATGAAAAAGCTGCTCAAGAGAAACTCTCAAATGCTCGTTTGGATCATCACACAGCCAAAGCTGCTCTAGAGCAGCTAGAGGCCAATTTTGATGATCTTTCCCGATCTTTACTAGGCCAGTTGAAAATGGCAGGGTTTGACAGTCAAGAACAGGCCGCCCAATACATGCTTTCACCTTTGGAGTTGGAAGATTTAGAAAAAGAGATCAATGATTATAATCAGGAACGTATCGAGGTCCGCAGCAAAATTGAGGATCTAAGAGGTAAAATCGATTCACGAGAGTTTTCTGAAGAGGCATTTAACCAGGGAGCAGCCGCCTTAAAAGATGCGCAAGATACAGTGAAACAATTGACGGAGGAGGTGGCAGTGGCAAAGAAAGAGCTGGATAACTTGAAGAAGGCTCGCCAAAGATGGGAGGAACACGAGGCTCAACGTAAAGAAACAGAAAAAGCCATAGATATAGCAAGTAAGCTTCTTAACCTAGTAAGCGGAAGGCGTTTTGTGCAATTTCTAGCAGAAGAGCACCTAAAAGACATGGTTCAAGAAGCATCCATCACTTTGGGCACCCTAACCGGGCAACGATATGCGTTGGAATTATCTGATGATTCGGAATTTGTGATCCGCGATGATTTCAATGGTGGTGAAAGAAGATCGGTCACCACTCTATCAGGAGGGGAAATATTCCTAACATCCTTGGCCTTGGCATTGGCATTATCCTCCAAGATTCAGCTTCAAGGAGAACACCCCTTAGGCTTTTTCTTCCTTGATGAAGGTTTTGGTACATTGGACAGCGCTAAGCTGGATTTAGTTATGGATGCGTTGGAGCGCATAAGGGATGAAGACAGGATGGTAGGGATAATAAGTCATGTAAAAGAGCTTAAGGAGCGACTCCCTTGCTACCTAGAGGTAATTCCTGCCAAAGATGATGGTACTGGCAGTGAAATAAAGTTGGTATGCTAAAAAATAAACCCATGTACCCAAGTTACGTGGATACATGGGTTTTTCTGAACTGTCATTTATTCGGGTGCTTTTCGGGTTTACGCCCGCCTCTTTCCATGTAATCCCTTATATCTTTCTTGATCCTTTCAGGAATCTCCCTGGGAAAAGGAAAGGTTCCCGCGTTAGCGATCCGCCTAGTGAACTCCAAGACGATTTCTCCTAGAAGCTCTAAGTGCTCTGCATCTATGTGTTCCAAAGTATCGCCTGGGGCGTGGATGTACGAAGTGCCTCCGCCACCACGGGAAAAGGTGACAGATGGGATGTTCTCGTACCCCAAAGGTATGCAATCGCCGGAATATATTGATTGGTTAACTCTTAGGTCTCTACTGAGCTCGTTACCCATAACATCTAGGTAGTTTACCAGTTTATCTGAACCCATGACTGACGCAGAATTGCTGCCTATTATCCCACCTGCAACATCTACATTTACCATGAACACATACTTTTCAAGGCCGTTTCTTTGTTTTTCTACATGCGCCCAACTTCCCATCAGTCCCATTTCCTCGGATCCAAACCAAATGAATCGAAGGGTTCGCCTAGGTGGGTTTTGAGCGAAATATCTGGCAAGTTCTGCAATAGTAGCCGAGCCCGCTCCGTTATCGTGAGCACCCTGGTTTCTGTATACGCTGTCATAATGTGCGCCTATTACGATTACCTCCTCAGGTTCATGGGTACCTGCTATCTCTGCTATTACGTTGCGGGATTTGGACCAATATTCCTTTTGGTGCACATGGAGACGGACTTCGCTTGCTTCTCGTTTTATCATTTCCAAGGCGTGTTCGTATTTGATATACGCTGTGGGGAGCGTTCCAAGTCTGTCTCGGATACATCGATTCAAAGCTACGTTGGGGGTATCTCTTCCCGCTTGACCGATGAAAATCCGACCTAGGGCTCCTTCTTTCTTGGCCTTTTCGTAAGCCTTGAATCCTCCTCCTTGGCTTGCCAAGATTATTTTTCCTGCAATATGGTTAAGGTACTCAGGCTGCCCTGTTTCCACATATCTAAGAGGCGCTACAATTCCCTCATCTGGGGTACTTCCGCTGAGCCCCAATGCTGAGCATTGATATTGGGCTTCGTAAGGCTGTAAGACTTCCACCCAAGCCTCGTCATCTGCGTATGTAAGCACGTCAAATTCTTCTATTTGGGGCTCAAGGCCTAAAGTTTTTACCTCTTCGCATATTATTTCTGCCGCCTTTTCTTCTTCAGGTGTGCCGGCGCACCTAGTAAATGCGAGCTTTTCTAGAATCTCCATGGCTTGTTTTCCGCAAAAAGGCATCTTTTATCGTTCCTTTCTATGTAGTTTTGTTGGGGCATACTATGCTTCCTCTTATCAACATTCCATATCTATAATGCAAGTACCTTCTTTTAGACACTTTACACCCATAAATGTGAATTTCTTTCGTCTGGCTAGAAGTATGGCGTTTTGAATCGTAACGACTATAGCATATAATGGTGATGCTGTATGCCAATTTTAGGGGTAATTAATCGGCAAAGCTTTATTTTATCTTCCGACAAGAGTAGACTAGTGTAGGCAGCGAGCAACATGCCGAAAGTTTACGCAAATTTGCAGATTTAAAGGGTAGGTGAGGAAAGTGGACAAAGATAGTAACGATCCTGGGCCAAGTAGGCAGAACCTGATGAGGAAGTGGAGTCTGCTTTCCTGCCGATCACCTTTGTGTAATGCAAAGAAGACTTGCGTGACCGCCACTCATTGCGCCTGAAAGCAGGGCCCCCTTCTTAAGAACGACAAGCGACACGTTTTTAGCAAGTTAATACTTTAATTCTTGTACTATTACGATTGCTACATTAAAAACAAGTGAGAAGGAGGTGGTTCCCTTGAACTGGACAGATTTGTCAAACGAAAACTCTCTCTCTGACGTTGCCAAAATAAAGGCGATGATACTCGCCCATAATTGGTCTGCTGTGAGGGAACTTTTGTCAGATTGGCGTCCGCCTGACATAGCAGATCTACTCCTTGAGTTAGACAAACCTACGCGAGTATTGCTTTTTAGATGTCTTCCGAGGGAAGTAGCAGCCGAAGTTTTTTCAGAACTTGAGGGCGAAGACACAGATGCTCTCTTGAGAGATCTCACTGATTATGAGACCCAATTGTTGCTTTCTCTCATGCGCCCAGATGATAGGACTGAGTTGCTTGAGGAGCTTCCAGGCCAGGCCACGCAGAGGCTGTTGAATCTGCTCAAGCCAGAGGACATGGAAGAAGCGCGGATGCTTTTGGGTTACCCAGAAAAGAGCGTAGGCAGGCTTATGACTCCTGATTACGTAGCGGTCCGCCCTAACTGGACGGTTGCTCAAGCATTAGAGCACGTGAGACGCAGAGGGCACGATAGCGAAACTGTAGACGTAGCTTACGTTGTCGATGATTCCTGGAAACTTTTGGGAGTAGTTTCCTTGAGACAGTTGGTTCTGGCCGATCCTGATGACACCATAAAAGATATTATGACTACGCCTGCGGTTTTTCTGTCTGCGTTCGATGACAGGGAGGAAGCTGCACGCGTTATGGACAAATACGATCTTTACGCATTGCCAGTAGTGGCTTCTGACGGTGTGTTAGTAGGGATTGTAACTGCAGATGACGTATTTGAAGTTTCCCTGGAAGAAGCCATCGAGGACTTTCATAAATCCCGCGCAGTGGCTCCGCTTAAAGCAGGCTACTTGGAGTCAAGTCTTGGAGCTCTCTTAAAAAGCAGGATTGGATGGCTTGTGGTGCTGGCAATAGTTGACCTTATAGGTGCAGAACTCATCGCAGGTTTTCAAAATGCCATATCCCAAGTAGTGGCGCTTGTTTTCTTCTTGCCCTTAATCACTGGGTGCAGTGGTAACGCAGGATCTCAGTCTTCAACCCTTGTGATACGTGAATTGGCCCTTGGAGAAGTGGATCCAGAAGATCTGCCTAAACTCACCACGAAAGAGTTGCTGGTCTCTGTGGCCTTAGGCCTCACAGTTGCGCTAGTAGTTTGTGGCCCAGCGATTTTCCAAGGTGGACCGGGTGTAGGGGTAGTAGTCAGTCTGAGCACTATGATAACTGTGACCTTAGGTGGGGTTATAGGTTTGTTGATGCCGTTTCTATTAAGAAAACTCGGATTCGACCCTGCAACTTCAAGTGCGCCGCTTGTAACGTCTGTTTTGGACATAATAGGCATCTTAACCTATTTTATCATTGCTACGCGGGTCCTTAATCTATGATTCCAAACGAAAAGATCTGATTAAAGGAGGGAAGAGCGAAAATGAGCGGCAAAAAGGGAGATTACAATGAACCTATGGAAGAGCATCCCGAAAAAGGTAGGTTTTCTTCAGTTTACGCGACTATCGAAAAAGGGATCATAAAGAGTTTGATTGCTGAAAGACAATGGGAAGCTCTGCGCGACTATTTAGTCGATAACATACCAATCGCAGACATCGCTGATCTTCTTTCAGAGTTGCCTAAGGAAGATAGAATGTTAGTGTTCAGGGTTCTTCCCAGAGATATAGCGGCAGAAGTGTTTTCCTATCTTGAGCCTTTTCAACAAGACGAACTTTTGAGGGACCTTACTGATAAAGAGTGTACACAAATTTTGGCTGATCTCGCTCCTGATGATAGAACGGAATTGCTAGCGGAATTACCTGCGCAGGTAACTGCTAGGATGTTAGATCAGCTCAGCCCTGAAGATTTGGAGCAAGTGAGATGGCTCTTGGGGTACCCTGAAAGAAGCGCAGGGCGTCTTATGACTCCTGATTACCTTTCAGCTCGTCCTGAATGGACTGTGGCACAGACAATTGAACATGTGAGGACATGGGGCAGAGACAGCGAAACTGCTAGCGTGATATACGTTGTTGATGATGATGGAAAACTTATAGGCGCAGTTTCCTTAAGACAACTAGTTTTAGAGAGCCCAGAAACCAAAATCGGAGACATAATGCGCACTTCGGTTCTAAGCCTTAACGCTTTCGATGATATAAACAAGGCGTATGAATTAATGCAGCGCTACGGCATGTGGGTGCTTCCGGTTACAGATTCTGATGGGATTTTGCTAGGAATCGTTACAGGGGACGACGTTTTTGAAGCGGCTACACAGCAAATTACAGAAGAGTTTCACAAAAGCGCAGGAGTGGCACCGATAAAAGTGAGTTTAACAGATGCAAGCCCGTTGCTCCTATACAGGAACCGGGTTACCTGGCTTTTACTCCTGTCTTTGGTATATCTGATTTCAGGCGGCGTTATGGCATCTTTTGAAGAAACTATAGCAGGTACAATATCCCTAGTTTTCTTCTTGCCTCTAATCCTAGACTGCGCAGGGAATGCAGGGTCGCAATCAGCAGTACTCATAGTTCGAGATATCGGGGTAGGAGATCTAACTTTGCATGATTGGGCGAAGGTGCTAATTAAGGAATTGACTGTTTCAGCTATAATAGGACTCATAATTGGCGGTTTAGTTGCAGGAGTAGGCACTGCTTCGGCAGGCTTTGATATTGGAATTGTTGTGGGCGTATCCATGTTTTTGTGTATTGTAATTGTAAGTTGCTTAGGAGCCATTATACCCTTGGTTCTTGTGGCGCTCAGATGGGATCCTGCAGCGGCAAGCTCTCCTTTGGTGGCGTCTTTGGCCGATATTCTAGGGGTTTTAATATATTTTCTGGTTGCAAAGCAATTTTTGAGATTATGACATTTGATTACGTGGATACATGTAGGGGTGAAAGAGATGGGGAAGAAACTGTTGGCGTTATCTGGGAGCTGCAGACGTAATAGCAATTCGGAACATTTGTTAGATGTTTTTCTCGACGAGTTTATATCAGTTGCTCCTGACTCATACGTAATAAAAATGGTTTTGATCGACGGGAGCAGGGTAATAAAGGAAAAGTCCCAAGAAACAGGTTCACTTAAGGGCCTAGAGTTTCTGCAGTATCCTGGCGGTGAAACGGCTGTTTCCGAGCGTGTATGGGATATAAGACCGTGCCTAGGTTGCGATTTTTGCGTAAGCGGCAAATGTGTGCAGCAAGACTCAATGGAGGAAATATACGGGAAATTGAATAGCGCAGATATTTTGGTTTTGTCTTCTCCTGTGTACTTCTATGGACTTCCTTCTCACGTTAAAGCGATTATTGACCGATGCCAACTGTTTTACAATAAAAAGTACAGGCGGAAGGAAAAATGGAGGCAACAGCCGGGCACTGGGATTCTTTTGGTCTGTGGAGCCACCAGCGGAAAACAGTTATTTGACGGAATCTCTTTGTGCGTAAGGTACTGGTTTGACGCCATTGATTTTGAATTTTCAGGAAAGGTTGTAGTTAGAGGTGTTGACAAACCCTCGGCAGTAAAAAAGCAGATTAAGGCTCTAGATGAAGTCAGGGAACTGGCTAGAAGCGTTGCCGAAAGATTGTAGAAACCGCTCCGAAGAGCGGCTTCCTAGATTAAATGTGGATTTAATTATCTAATTTCTCCAAAGACCGTGAATGTTGCAATACTCTCTAACCTTAGCAGGGTTACCAGTTAGTTTAAATTGTGCCATTGGTTTATCTTGAGGAGTTAGGAACTTTACTTGGATCTTCCCATTATCTTCTTGAACTTCGATCCATTCGATGTAGTGGGCTTCAGTCATTGGATGTTCTACAGAACCTATTTTTACTGTAAGAACTTCTCCTTCTTGTTCCAACACAGGCACGTGTTTTTCAAGTCCTTCGTCAACAGAGGTCTTTTCTTCGAGCAGAGTCATTGGCTGCCCACAGCACACTAATTGGCCTATTCCGCCGTGGACAACATACACAATATTACCGCAAATCTCACACTTGTAGACTTCATGAAGCTTTGCCATTTCGATGCCTCCCCTCTCTTTGATTATGGATCATTAAAAGTTTCTCATAAAACGCTGTGTAATGCTAGAGGGAAGTGATTCCTACATGTGTAAACGATTAACATTGTGTTAGATATTGAAGTAGAATGGGTAAAAGATTCGCTCTAGAATTTTGCGCTAGGAGGGAGGTTACGGCTATTTCTATATAGCCTGGTAGAGGAAATGAAAGCAGATTTTTCGCAACACCTAATTGACATGGCTCTTTCTATGGGAGCCGATGATGCAGTAAAGTTTGTGATTGAAGACATTGTTTTTGACCCTAGAACTATTCTAAAGTGTGCTTTCGGTTGCATGGATTGGGGTTTTGGGCACACTTGTCCCTCAAGGCCAGGGTCGCTCAAACCGTGGGAATACGAACAAGTGCTGAGAAGGTACTCCTGGGGCATTATAGTGCATTCCACTGACAAGAGAATCTCCCACGAGGTGTCTTTTGCTCTAGAAAGGGAAGCTTTTCTAGAAGGGTATTATTTTGCGTTTTCCATGAGTGATTGCGCCCTGTGCAGTGAGTGTGCAGGTTTTCATGGTAAGCCCTGTGTAAACCCTAAGAAAGCGCGTCCCGCTTTCCACAGCGTAGGCATAGATGTTTTCGAAACAGTTAGAAAATTTGGTTTGCCTATACAAACGTTAAAGGATGAGACGGAACAGGTAAACTGGTACTCTGCTGTCTTTGTTGAGTAATATCTTTTTTGCCAGATAAGGAGAAAAGTTTAGGGGACGTCCTGGCGTCCCCTAAAAGCAGGTCAATTTTTCTTTTGCATTACGCTCATTTGCCCGGGCATGTATTTCCGCAACACTGTTGGTATCACTACGCTACCATCTTTTTGCTGGTAGTTTTCTAGTATGGCAACTAATGTTCGACTTATCGCAATGGCAGTTCCGTTTAGAGTATGGACGAAGCGCGTTTTCTCGCCGTCTTTCGGGCGATATCTTACGTTAAGCCCTCTAGATTGAAAGTCTGTGCAGTTGCTGCATGAAGTTATCTCTCTGTATTTACCCTCGAAGGGGCGCCAAAATTCAATATCGTATTTCTTGTACGCTATGGGGCCCAAGTCGCCAGTGCATATGTTCACCACACGATATGGAATCTCAAGAGCCTGGTATATTTGTTCCTCTAGAGAAAGGATGTATTCGTGCATTTCTTCAGAGCGGGAGGGTTCTGAAAAGATGAATATTTCCACTTTGTCAAACTGATGGACTCTCATAAGCCCCCTTATATCTTTTCCACCGCTTCCAACTTCTGTTCTGTAACAGGGCGAGATTCCTACGTACTTCAAAGGAAGATCATCTTCAGAAAGGATTTCATCAGCGTGAATGGCCGCTAGGGGAATTTCGGAAGTACCCACCAATCCAAGATTCTCCCCTTCGATCCTGTAAATCTGGTCTTTGAAGAACGGATAGTGCCTAGTTCCTACCAGGATCTCTTCCTTTACCATTACAGGGGGAATAACAGGGACAAATCCTTCAGGTTGTAAAATGTCTAAGGCGAAGCGTATAAGAGCGAGTTCCAAGTGTATTGCTTCATTCTTTAAAAGGTAGCCTCTAGACCCCATGATTTTGGTGCCCCTGGCAATATCCACAATTCCTAAGTTTTCTCCTATATCTACATGGTCCAAAGGGGTAAACGGGAATTCCCTGGGCGTGCCCCACCTCTTTATTTCTACGTTCTGAGAGTCGTCCTTTCCGTAGGGCACATCTGGTGCCACCATATTCGGCATATAAAGGAGCAGCGTTTTGAGATCCGCTTCAGTTTGACGTAGTTCTTCTTCTAACTCTAAGATTCTTTGACGCAACTTTCGGTTGGTTTCAATAAGTTCCTGTTTTTCAGCGGCGTCTTTACATCCAGGTATCTGTTGTGTAATTCTATTTCTTTCCTCGCGGAGACGGTTAATCTCCCTAACAAGGTCCAGCCTCTTATCGTCTAGAGCCAATATATCATCCAGAGGCGCATCAGCATTTCGTCTCTTTAGCATATCTTCTACAGCTTCTCGATTTTGGCGTATTAGGTCTACATCAAACAATGTTTTTACCTCCCTGGTTAAAATATGTGTTTAAAACAAAAAGAGCAGGTCGTCTCAAGGACGAGATCATCCTGCTCTCGTGGTGCCACCCAGATTCGTTTGAGCCACAAGCGTGTTCAAACCTCATTCCCATATAACGGTGGGGAACCGACACAACATAATCAGGTTGCAAATCTTTTCTTCGCAACCCTTTCCGCGTGCGCCTCTGGGGTGCTATTGGGCGCCTCGGGGCATCGCCTTTCACCAACCGGCGACTCTCTTGAACCCGTCCGCGCACAACCTATCCCCTTCATGGGCTTTGGAAAAATATATCAGTTTTCTGGCAGAAAGTAAAGGATACACCATTTTAACTGTCTGTTTCTGCTGCGTTTGAGCCTGTAGCAGGCGCCACAGGTATTTCATCATAGGCGCCGTGCCTTGATGATATTCGACAAGGACAAAGAACAAGGCAGCATTCTCTAAATGTGTCGATAATATTTACAGTTCTATTTCTACGCTATACGTTTTCTGGGCTCAATATGGTTTGGGTTCTGGTTATGTTTCGCCATCTCTTGGGCGCAGGACCTATCGCCATAAAGATCCACACTACAATGGATTGAGTGAATTTCGTTACGTTGTGCAAAGTACAAAGATGCTCTTAAAATACAATTACAAAGGAAATTCGAGGATCGAGTACGAATCGAAAAGGGATAGGTAATTTGCTTCACGTTTGGTGAGAGGGAGGTTTAAAACATGAAGATTAGGCAGTGGTTCTGCGAAAATAGACGTCAGGTGATCGCTGGGACTCTGATGGTCGTTTGCATAGTGGTGGTATTAGGACTTCCGTATAACATCGTAAGTCGACTAGGCGTAATTACAATTCTGCTATGCGTTTTTATATTTGCCGCTTATAACCTCAACAAGCGATGGTGGATGCCCCTTGTGGCTTTTCCTGTGATTGTTTTGCTGCTTTTATATTCCTTTGGAATAGATATGATCGTTTCCCAAATAGTGTACGATAGCCCATTTCAGATATCAACAGAAAGTGACGTTCAGGTTGTGCCAGGTGGCGAGGTTTTGAGCCTTAGTGTGGCGATCGAAAAAGAATCTGGTCAAGTTGTACAACAAAGAAACGTAACTGTGTGTTTTT
Organism: Candidatus Fermentithermobacillaceae bacterium UBA3907; assembly: GCA_002391545.1. Lineage (GTDB taxonomy): Bacteria > Bacillota > Sulfobacillia > Fermentithermobacillales > Fermentithermobacillaceae > UBA3907. The sequence continues at coordinate 18,391 of DGFF01000042.1, forward strand.
ATATGCCTGAAGACGGGCCGTGTGTGGTTGGGGCTCATTCGTTGGATCTGAAACCGGGTGATACATATGGCATTTCTCCGGTCAGCGAGACCAGGGTTTCGGAAAATTGTCACACCGCGAGAGTTCTAGCAGATTCCCAGTACGGAGTCGCCCTGTTGGGGCCTAAGTGTCCAGATCCAAATAGAGAAGAACTTTTGCTTGCAAGAGCCGACGAGGTGAAAGTTGGGGAAGAAGCGGTTATCCGCACCTTCGCTAAGGGGGACATTCCTGTTAATGTCTTGGGATTTGCCATGGTAGGTGACGATCATTTCCTCGTAGTGCGATGTATTGATGGAAAGGCAAAGGTGGGTCCTGGCATGAGCGGGAGTCCCATTATCCAAGACGACAGGATCGTCGGGTTTCTGCACAGCGTTTCCAGGTATTTAAAGGGTCCGAAATTAGTCATGACCCGCCCCGCTGTCGAGGTGTACGGGGGTTTGAAGGAATATTTGGGGCGCTGAGGTTCCCGCGTTGGCGCGACAAAGGTCTGACAAAAGTTACGGAATTAGCGTTTTGCAATATGTCTCCTGAGGTTTTCTTACCTGATTACGCAGAAAGGTGTTCTGGTGTAGGCGATGGGAGTCGAACCCACGACCTCCTGAATGCCATTCAGGCGCTCTCCCAGCTGAGCTACGGCCTATCATATAGGTGTTACAAGAAAAGTGAAGTGAAATACGCCCAGTTGTAAATGGACAGTGATATTGTCACCATGAGAGAAAGAGAGGACATTGTTTTGAGCGCAAAAGAAGCAAGAAGAGTTTTCGTTATGGAAGAAGTAGTTGAAGGGAGGATAACAGTAAGAGAAGCAGCAGCATATTTGAACCTTAGCGAGCGACAGGTGAAAAGGTTAAAGAGGGGGATGAAAGAAAAAAGTGTCCTAGCCCTAGTTCATTGAAGCAGAGGTAGAACACCCAAACACGCCATATCTAAAGATATCAAAGTTCTGGCCCTTTACTTCCGCCCTAATGAGGACCTGAGAGGATACTTAGAGGTTTTGGAAAGAATGACTGCGGATTAGGGGATTCCAAGAGCAGTATATACAGATGGTCACACCATATTCTTCTCCCCCAAGAAAGACAAACTAACCATAGAAGAAGAACTGGCAGGAAAGCAAGTGGCGCTAATGCAACTAGGCAGGGTATTTGAGGAATTGGGTATGTCACATATACATGCGCGTTCACCGCAGGCTAAGGGGCGCATAGAAAGACTTTGGGAAACCCTACAAGGACGTCTGAGGATAGAGATGAGCATAGAAGGCATATCTAGCATTGAAGAGGCAAACGAATTCCTTCCAGGCTTCATTGAGAAGTACAACAAACAATTTGCTGTGGAACCTGCTGATCCGGAATCTGCTTTCGCTGAGCCCATGGCTAAGGGAAGGGCGCACAGCCACTGGCTCAACCATCTCTTACTATGGCCAAAAGTACCAGTTAGTTAATGAGAAAGGTAACACATTGCCATTGCCATCCAACATTTAGATGACTCAATAGATGCAGTGTATCGGGGAAAAGTTATGGTCTTT
>DGFF01000042.1:20047-28721 GCA_002391545.1 Candidatus Fermentithermobacillaceae bacterium UBA3907
TGAATTTAACCCTGCTCCCAAACCAAAAATAAAACTCGAGGCAAGAGAGAAGCAACAAGTAAGCCGTAAACCTAACCCAGACAATCCTTGGTTGAATTTCAAGCTACCTCCTAAGGTTGATGACCCCTAGAACAGTATTTTGAAAAGAGAAATTGGAGGCTGAGGCAAATCCACCAAAACTACAAAGAAGATTAACAATTATGTTGGCGGCAATTCGCCGCCAACATTCACAAAAAGAAGGTAACATTTTCTGAGTCCAATTTGACCTAGTTTAGGGTGATAAAATCACTGTCCGTTGACATAGATGCAACTAAACTTGACATCTTTCAATAAAAGGTTCAACATTTAATACAGATGTATCTTCGGGGCGAGGTGTAATTCCTCACCGGCGGTAAAGCCCGCGAGCCGATAAACTCGGTTGACCTGGTGAAATTCCAGGGCCGACAGTAAAAGTCTGGATGGGAGAAGATGCAGAACTCATAAAGGATTAAAACCCCGAAGATTGACCTCCGGGGTTTTTTAATGGGTTCCATCACCTCCGCCTCAAATACTAATTACTTTGGGAGGGTATTAGATGGCGAACAAAGTGGAAAATGTTACTGCAAACACTAAAAGGGCTAAGTTTTCAACAAACACATTGGTAAAGATTTCAGTTTTGGGAGTTATTGCATTTGCACTCATGTTTTTAGACACACCTATATGGTTTGCCCCCGGTTTTTTGAAATTGGACATATCGGGAATTCCTGCACTGTTAGGTTCTTTTGCCATGGGACCTACCACAGGGGTTTGGATAGAGCTGATCAAGAATGTATTGAACATAGCAGTTGAGGGTACTACTACCGGTGGCATAGGAGAATTAACTAACTTCCTGATAGGCAGCGTATTTGCTTACACGTGCGGATATATATATGAGAAGAACAAGACTTTTAAGAACGCAGTTTTGTCCCTGGTAATAGGGGTATTGATTATGACTACCTTTGCTACGTTGAACAATTATTTCATAATGTTTCCGCTGTATGCAAAAGTTTTTGGCCTGGATTTGGAGAACTTGATAGCCATGGGCTCAAAGGTCAACGGTCTTGTAGTAGATTACAAGACTTTGATGCTTTATGCGGTAGTCCCTTTTAATTTGTTAAAAGGAACTATCGTATCAGTCATAACGCTCTTGGTTTACAAGAAAGTATCGCCCATATTGCATAGATAGTAAGCGTAATACTGGAGGGTTTGAAATGGGAATTGAAGATGCTATTTTAATACGGACTTCCAATACGTTGAAGTATTGCGATAACAAGGTGCTAATGCTGGATAGGCGAAAATACCCTGAAGAAGAGGTTTGGCAAGCGTATTCTACTTATGAAGAAGTAGCTCAAGCTATAGAAGATATGGTGATTCAGGGTGCAGGAAGCATAGGTTTTGCAGCATGTTTCGGGTTAGGTTTGGCGGCTTACACCTTCAATTCCCTACCTGATCCGGACTTTTCACACATGATTAATCGAGCTGCCGAAAGGTTGAAGTCTACGAGGCCTACAGGTGAGTATCTTATACCTCTAGTCGATAAAATGGTAGAGGTGTGTCTTGGTGCTAGGAAAGATGGGGGAGACCCTGTTGAGGCTGTGGTGAAAGAAGTGGAAAGGCTCATGGACGAAGATGACCAGATCACCAAAAAATGCGGTATCTATGCGGCAGATCTTATAGACGATAAAGATGGGATATTGACCCACTGTTATCCCGGTGGGGCCCTCCTTTACATGTTGGACCAAGCGCAGAAACAGGGTAAAGACGTGAAAGTGTATTGTAGCGAGACTAGACCCTACCTTCAAGGCGCTAGGCTTACTGCAGCTTCTGTTTCTAAACTAGGCATTGAAACGACGATCGTGACCGATAACATGGGGGCACTTCTTATGTGGCAAGGAAAGATTCAAAAACTTGTGACTGCTTGCGATAGGATAACTGTTGATGGACATATTGCTAACAAAGTAGGAACGTATCAGTATGCCATCTGCGCCAACTATCACAAAGTCCCTTTTATAGTACTAGGTTACGACGGGCCTCAGACTTTTACTCCAGATATATCTGCAGTAGAAATAGAGGAGAGGGACCCTGAAGAGGTTCTTTACTGCAGGGGAGTAAGAACAGGTGCACCTGGCGTAAGTGGATATTATCCTGCTTTTGACGTAACCCCACCTACGCTTATAGGAGCCATTGTAACCGATAGGGGCGTGTTTTCTCCCTTGGCCATTGGCAACGCTTACAAGGACAGATTTACCAATGGCAGTTAAGATAACACGTTCCTCAATGCTCTTCCTGGACGGTTGCCTGTAACTTGGCCATCTTGGATAACGGGTATGCCATTGACGAAAACCCAATGAATTCCCGTAGGGTATTGCCACGGATCTTCGTACGTGCTTTTATCTTCTATAGTTAAAGGATCGAATATCACAATGTCTCCCAGATAACCTGCCTTGATGGTTCCTCTGTTTGCTATGCCCACTTTCTTAGCCGGTAAAGACGTGCATTTTTTGATGGCTTCTTCCATTGTGAGAACGCCCTTGTCTCGAACGTAACTGCCAAGCATACGCGGGAAAGTTCCTACGCTTCGTGGGTGAAGTTTTCCTTTTTCAGGAATTGAAACGCTTCCATCGGTCACTACTGTAGAAGAGGGGTATTTCATAACAGCCAAAAGATCTTGTTCGCTCATGGCATGTCTGGCTATATCTACGTTGAGATCATTTCGTACAAGTATCTCTATAGCAGTTTGTGCCGGAGAGAGTCCAGTTCTTTGAGATATTTCCTCTACGTTCAAGCCTTCCATATAAATGTCTTCTTTTCTTTGCAAATAAGTTATGACTACTTTATCCCATCCCCCTTGTTCTACAGTTCTTTCGTGGGATTGTGCGGCAATTTCATTTCTTTCTTCGCCTGATAAAAGATTCAAAGCCGCACGTTTACCATCTTTTAAGACCCAGTCAGGCAGTACAATTGAAAGCCCAGTGCTAGAGGCTAAGTAAGGATAGAAGTCACACGATATATTTATATCTTTTGATTCAGCTTCCCTGAACATGTCGAGCACTTTTGACACTTTACCCCAGTTTTTAGGTCCACACGCTTTTAGATGGGATACTTCAAACCTAACTTGGCTTTTTCGTGTTACTTCCAATATTTCTTCTATAGATTCAATGAGATAAGGGCCTTCGTTCCTTATGTGGGAGGCATGTATGCCATTTGAGGCGCTTGCTCCCATAGAAAGGTGGACGAGCTCGTCTACAGTAGCGAATCTGCCCGGCACGTATTCCAATCCTGTGGATACCCCAAAACCTCCTTGTGCCATTCCTTGCTCGACTAAAACCTTCATTTGCTGCATTTGTTCTTCAGTGAGAGTATCACCTGTTTCGCCTGCTATCTTTTGTCTTAAGTCTCCATGACCTATTAACATTCCTATGTTAACGGCAGGCTTTAACCTATCTATCATGTGTAGGTATTCTCCCAAGTTATGCCACTTTCTCAAACCAGCTTCTAAATAGCGTTTCCAGGTTTTTGCATCTTCAAAAGGTATGCCTGCTGCCGAGCTGCCGCAATTTCCTCCAATTGTTGTTGTGATGCCTTGCCTTATGAGGCACTCGGCATCAGGATACAAAGGCAGCCCCGAATCGCTGTGGCTGTGCATATCTATAAAGCCGGGAGATACGCATAGATTGTGGCAGTCAACGATAGTGGCATCTTCAGGTACGTAGTTGTTTCCTATCGTGCATACGAAAGATATCTTTCCATCTTCTATCAAAACATCTCCGATAAATGGTGGTGCTCCTGTGCCGTCGTATAAGATGGCGTCCTTAAGGTAGTAGGTGTGTTTTCTATGGGTTTCTTTTTCCATTTGAGTGATGTTCATCTCCTATTTTGCTGTCTGCAACTTAGTTTTCCGGTCTTAGATGGCCTAAGTGCGATTTTACGTGCCATATCTCATATATGAGCCCTAGCACCAAAACCAGGGAAAATGCCAGACCAGTTTCTATATTGCCTGCTATGCCAGTCAAAGGACTGGCGTCTAAATGTAAACTTAAAACCGTGGGATTCAATTCATCTATAGTATTTTGAGCGAACAATAGATGTTGAGCGATCTCAAATGCGAGTTCCTTTCCGATTACTCCCATGAGGGAATTGCTGCTATACACCATCAGGCAAAGAATCAATGAAAGAATGAAGGTATTAACCCCGTACGTAACAGCGTAGGATGGGGGTCTGTGTAGGATCAAGGAGTATGCTACATACGCTAGGGAAGTTACGGCCACAGCCTTAGGCAGTGTTTTCGGTTTTTCTGACAACTTCACGAACAGGTAGCCTCTAAAAAGGCCTTCTTTAAAAAGCACCCCAGGAAGGAATAAAATAAAAGCCTTAACACCTAATGCAATAGTGCTTTGTATGCAAGGCCAGGTAAAAGCCAAGGACAGCCTTGCATGACCTGACAGAAGGATTATGATCACATAGGAAAATATATATATAAGGCCAGTTAGGGCTCCGTTGACGAAACAAACCCACCCTTTCCGATCTATGGATATCTTAAAAGATCTAGGATCCTCCTTGTGAACTAGCCACCTGAATAATATCAAGCCTATCAAGAGGAGGAGGTGCGTAGCTGTTGCTCCAAGGTCCATAAACAATACCTCCTGTGCATGGTAAGCGATTATGAACGCAGGTTTATCGAACATAAATCTTTACTTATCTTACCATATGGTGCATATAATTAGTAACCGTCGTAAGGTGGGCGTTCGGGTTTGCCAAAAGCCGAGCCTCCTTAAAAGAACAGGTCAGCATTTTAAGGTATAGGTGAAGGATAAAAGATGCGTTTGACGAATTGTAGAGTAAAGTGAGCTTTGGTAAAGGAGAACTGAACAGCTTGAGACTTGGACCTAGACTTAGATTCTGTGATTACATTCCAGATTCTCTAGAGAAAGAGAATGCTTTAAATAGTCTAACCGACGGAGTCCTTTTTAGTGTAATGGCTGGGCTCACAAATCCTTTTTGGGGCGCATTTGCAGTTCAGCTGGGTGCTAGCGATTATATGCTGGGACTGCTTACATCCTTGCCAGCCCTAGCAAATTTGCTTGCTCAAATACCTGCGGCTATTGTAATCGATAAGTTCGATAACAGATTGGAACCTACCCTGAAGTTTGCCTTTATCTCTAGGAGTTTCTATCTGGTATTTGCGTTTTTGCCTATAGTGCCTCTGCCATCTCACGTGAAAGCGTGGACCTTTATAATATGCTATACCCTGATGAGGTTTCCTGGTACCATTTGCGATGTAGCGTGGTTAGCGCTAATGGGAGAACTTTTTACACCTTCCTTAAGAGCTAGGATCTTTGCCGAAAGAAATATGGTGTGCTCCTTGGTATCTCTAGTGGCGACTCTAGTTGCAGGAAAGATGCTTGACGCCTTATCTTGGCCCGTAAACTACGCCATTTTATACTTTGTGGGGTACATATTTGTCATGGGATCTTGGTATTACCTTGGTCGTCTCAAGGAAAAACCTCGTCCATATGCTGGGGAGAACGCTAGGCCGGCAGGGCTCGAAGCATTTAAAGTAGTGTGGAAGGACAAAGGGTTCCTAAGATTCATAGCAGCTGTTGCCGTAGTTTATCTGGGTTTCCATATCCCTGCTGCTTTGTGGACTATTTTGTGGGTTAAGATAATGGGGCTCTCAAATAGTTGGCTAGGCATGTTTTCAACCATATCTGGCGTTATGTCTTTTCTCTCATACAACCAATGGGGGAAATGGAGTGAAAAACACGGCAATCTAAAGGTATTTATAGTAACGTCAGGCGCCCATATAATATTTCCGCTGCTATATGGTCATTTTCCTTCTCCTTACGTCCATTTGGCGGTAAATGCGTTGAGTGGTTTTTTTGGCGCTGGGCTAAGTTTATGCCTGTTTAACGCCTTACTCGATCTATCGAGCGATGTTTCGAGGCCAGCCTATACTGCTGTCTATAACATTACATTAGGGGTTTCTGCGTTTATTTGGCCCATGGTAGGAGTTTCCATTTATGAGATGTTGGGCATGACAGCAACTTTGGACCTTACCTTCGGAATTAGAGTTCTTGGTGTTGCAATCGCTGCGTATCTTTTGTCTGATCAAATTAAAAGAGGATTACAGGATCTTTCAGTAATCGATGCTGACAAAGTATAAAGTAGAGAGTAGGGGTTTAAGGTGGTGAATGAGAAGTGAAGGGATCTAATCTGGAGTCTACCTGGGAGAATTACATTATCAAAGGTGCGGAAATATACACTGGTGACAGATTGCCATTTAAGGGATATGTTGAGGTATCTGGGGGCAAGATCGTCGATGTTGGGCGAGGTGACCCTGAAGATGAATCGAGAGTATCGTCTGTGGTCGACTTAGATGGTTATAAGGTGATTCCAGGACTTATAGATCTTCATATACATGGATATTTAGGTTGCGATGTAGCAGATTGCAGTTGGGACACTTTGTTGCTTCTAGCCCAAAGTTTGGCGGAAGTAGGAACCACTTCTTTTCTCCCGACTCTTGGTGCTATGCCTGCGGATTGTATCGAAGACGTTGTAACACAGGTCAAAAAAGCTATGGGAATTGGTGGGGGAGGGAGGGCTGAGATATTAGGCCTTCACCTCGAAGGACCTTTTCTGAACCCTGAAAAACGAGGCGCAATGCGTGAGGACTATCTGCTCCAACCTTCTCTCGATTTGATCTCCAAATGGTTCCAATTGAGTGAAGGCACGTTGAATCGGGTGACGCTGGCACCTGAGATTAGAGGGGCTAGAGAGGTAATATCGTTCCTAGTAGAAAAAGGAGTAATCGTAGCAGCCGGACATACTATGGCAACTTATGAGCAAACTTTGGACGCAATATCGCAAGGGGTTAGGGTGGCCAACCACACTTATAACGCTATGAGGGGATTTCATCATAGAGATCCAGGTATAATTGGGGCGGTCTTTTCAGATAGTCGGATATGGGCTGAGGTCATATGCGATGGAGTTCACGTGCACCCAGGCGCAGTTACGGCTCTCTTGGCAGCCAAAGGCACGGAAAAGACTTGTTTGGTAAGTGATGCCATTGCTCCTTCTGGCTTAGGGCCAGGCTTATATAATTCCTTAGGTAGTGATATTATTGTAGACGAAGAAGGTAGAGCGTGCCTCGCTGATGGCACCTTGGGAGGCAGCACGTCTACTTTAATGGACTGCGTCATAAACGTTATGAGATGGACGAAAGAACCACTAGAGCGGGTGCTTCCCATGGCCACTGTGAATCCATCAGAAATAAGTGGCGTGTCTCATCGAAAGGGGACGCTGACTCCAGGAAAAGACGCAGACTTTGTAGTGCTAGATAACTGTAATGAGGTAGTGTTTACGGTGGTAGGTGGACAGGGCCCACAAAGGTAGTTTTGTCGTTAATTAGCAAGGATTGGTAGTGAGGTAAGTGAAATTAGCTGCATATGGATTTCTACCTACAGGCTTTGCGGTTATAATATCTTTTTCGTTGGCTAAGTGGGGCTTCAAGAACTTATACTATGTCTCGCAATTGCTTCCTCTTTTTATGGTTTTTTACCTGACGTTAGCATGGTTTATACACTTGAGGCAAACGTCTTTTCTTGTATCGCCAAGACAGACCAGAAAGCCTGTGGATGCCCTTGGGCACCATGAACCGGACATGGCGCGGCAATTACCCGAGGACAAATCGTCTGGAGAAGAACTTTTGCATGTTCGCGATGAACACGGGCTGATTTTTCGTGAGCAGAGCACTGACGCTATCCAAGATGCGGAAAAAAGACGGCGTGAGTTTTCGCCTGATGCCGCTCAAACGACGATAAAAATACTTTTGTGGTCTGCGTGTCAAATTGGTTTGTTGGCGACCATTCTATACCACTGGTTGGGGATTGGTTCGGTTTTCTACTAGGTCTGTCTCAAAAAAGAGGTAGTTAAGAGGGAGTGCTATATAGATAGCGCTCCCTCTTCTTTGCTATAGCATTGCATAGGTATTATTCATCGCAACTGGATTTTTCAACATCATCTTGTACTGCTCAATTTCTGCGTTGTTAGCTAAGACAAAATGTCCATCGTCGATCTCTGTCCATTTAGGTTTATCTATCGAGTAGTCATGGCAGCTTGGGTCATATATGAGTATCTGCTTTTTCTTCTCGATTCGAGGGTCCGGAATTGGAACAGCCGACAATAGAGCTCGTGTGTATGGGTGAAGTGGGGAACTGAAAAGTTTTTCTGTCTCGGCTAGTTCCACAATTTGTCCTTTGTGTATGACAGCCACCCGGTCTGCTATAAATCTTACTACCGAGAGGTCGTGTGAAATAAAGAGATATGTCAGACCCTTATTCTTTTGAAGATCTGACAGTAAGTTGAGGATCTGCGCTCTAATAGACACGTCCAAAGAAGATATAGGTTCGTCGGCTATAATGAATTCAGGTTCCATAATGAGCGCTCTGGCTATACCAATTCTTTGTCTTTGTCCGCCTGAGAACTCATGAGGGAAACGGGATGCGAATTCGGGCAGAAGCCCTACGTCCAGAAGGGCTTTCTCAACTTTTCTTTTCCTATCTTCTTCGTCTTTGAAGCCCTTGATATTGTAAAGCCCTTCAGATACGATGTAGTCTACCTTGGCTCTTTCATTGAGAGATGCCATGGGATCTTGGAA
>DGFF01000042.1:28947-29538 GCA_002391545.1 Candidatus Fermentithermobacillaceae bacterium UBA3907
GTTGTTTTCCCAGAACCTGTTTCTCCAACTAAGCCAAAGGTTTCTCCTTTGTAAATTTGAAAGGAAACGTCCTTTACCGCCACAAAAGGTTTTTTCCCCTTGCCCTTAAATTCTACTCGTACGTTATCTAGCTCAATAAGCACTTCTCTTTCTTCTTGCCTCATATTGCATACTCCTTATATTTGCTCTGCATGGATTTTACTATAGGCGGTGGTTCAACTTTGGGCGCACGGGGATCGAGCAACCACGTTTTTGCATAATGCGTTGGGCTTACCTGGAAAAACGGAGGTGCTTTTACGAAATCGATTTTGAGCGCATGAGGATTCCGAGGTGCAAAAGCATCTCCTTCTATTTCAACAAAAAGATTGGGAGGAGTCCCTTTAATTGAGTACAAGGGTTCACCTTTAATGCCTAGCTGGGGCAGCGAAGAAAGAAGCGCCCACGTGTAAGGGTGCCTTGGGTCATAAAAAATCTCTTCGACTGTCCCATACTCAATTATCTCGCCGGCGTACATCACAGCCACTCTATCTGCCACATTTGCTACCACGCCCAAGTCGTGGGTTATATATACCCTGTCTCTTATACACATCT
>DGFF01000131.1:0-9721 GCA_002391545.1 Candidatus Fermentithermobacillaceae bacterium UBA3907
AGATGTGTATAAGAGACAGTCACATGTGATTTCTTGGGGAGAACCGGAAAAATGACAGCGATCAAGCCCATACTCATGTGTAGAATGTTCTCGTCTAGGTATATTTCTTAAAAAATCAAAGATCCTCGTTACCGCAAGTGTCTTTTCAGAAACACGTACGGTAACGAGGCCTCGATTTTTGGCAAACTGGCCTTTATACTACGGCCGTTTACCCGTTACATGCTTTGTTATGGTCCAGTTTTTGCATTAACAAAATAAAGAGGCGTGTCATTACGGTATGCAGAACCAAACTTACACACGTGGAATTTGCCTTATCTAGGAATTGCCACAGTTTGGTTCTACATTAGGGTTTCGCATTCTATTCTTTGGACTTATTCTCTCTTTCCTCTAAAGCGGCATAGATTTTTGGCATATCTTTCTTATCTACAACTTCTACACCTATACATCCACACTTCATGCAGCATAAGATCTCTTCGCCTATTGTTCCGTCTTGTCTGCATACCATCTCCTTTATCTCATAATCGTCACTGTCATCTTTTTTCCCGACTATGGCTAGGGGAAAACCATAGATCCGGAACAGGAACCCATCTGTGTTCCCGCAAGAAGGGCACACAAGGGTGACATCCTTGTTAAGGATCGGCTTATGGCTAACAGTGCCTGGAAGTTGAATAACTTTTCCCAACTTATTGCCTCCTATATTCATTTTTATTTGGCTCCGCCGTTTGGCTGAGCAATTACATGCGCACCAACGCCTTTCCATTTTCGGCCGTCAGCCGAAACAAATACGTCCCGCGGTTGCACCGCTTCTTAGCTAGTGAGATTGCAAAGTTGTACAAGTATAATATCGAGAATGAAACCTGCACCTTTATTCTTACATTTACATTCTAAACAGGAATTGCTTATATGATGAGCGAATTTATTGAGTAGATTACCTCGCTTCGGAGGTGGTACCATCGCAAACAATGTTGCGTCGAATAGGGTTTCGGTAATATGTACGGCAGTTGCTCCAGAATTTCAACAAACAAAAAACTACTTGCGGTTCTTAGGCCATTCCAATTGCTGTTGAACTTAAACGTTACAATTATTGATTTTTTTCCAAGAAACGTGGCACATTATGTACTCACCGACGCTCTGTGCCGGTGCTACCTTGTTATAATAACCGCACTTAGGTTAGTTGGCAAGTAATATCTTTGACAGGGGTGATGTGGTTGCATTTAAGCATCTTGCTAGAATCTGAATCTGGTTCATTTGAAGTTCCGGTTCAGTACAATTATCCGGTTCAGTCTGCTATTTATCAGGCACTAACAAAAGATGTAGGTGGCTTCTTTCACGATACAGGATTTGACTATAAAGGCCGAAGCTTCAAAATGTTTACTTTCTCTCGCCTCCTGGGGAAAAGTACTTTGGATAGAGAAAATATGGTACTCAAATTCGAGGGCCCTGCAACGTTGGTAGTTTCGTCACCGATAACCCAGTTTTGTTCATCTTTGGCCACAGGCTTACTAAAATTAGGGACAGTAAGGATAGATCAAGCGCAGCTCCACGTAACCAAGGTTCAAGTATCTGAGCCCAAGGCCGAAGGGGAATCTATTGATATAAAAATGCTTTCTCCTACTGTAGTGTATAGCACCATGACAAGGTACGATGGGCGTAAATACACATGCTACTTTGCTCCTGGGGAAAAGGATTTTGAAGACTTAACTTGGCAGAACCTTTGCAAGAAATACGAAGTACTTACCCAGATGGATCCGCCTTCTTCTCCTCGATATCGGGTTGAAGTGAAAAGCAATCCTAAGTTGAGCGTTCTTAATTATAAAGGGACAGTTATAGAAGGTTATATGTGTTTTCTGAGGCTCATAGGTCCGGAACCCATACTTCAAGTGGCTCTCGATGCAGGGTTAGGTGCGAAGAACAGTCAAGGTTTTGGCTGCATAGTGCCTGATGAACCGGTGCCCGCCAAAGAAATATACATATAGTCACAAAGAAAGGAGGGAAGAATTTGATAATTGAAAGTCTGGTTGGGGATTTTAATATGTCCGCTCACACATAATAGAGAAAGATAAGGATTCAGTTATAATCTACCGGTTTGGGTCTCTGGAATATAGCTCCAGGGAGACGCTTGGAAAAGAAAAGAGTAGTACTCCAATGGAAGTCTAATTTGATTATATATTAGAGGGATCTTCATATTGGTGATAGAATACCTTGTGTGGTAACGTAAAAACCCTACCCTCGACGCAGAAAGTAGCCCTATACTAATGTGCATGCAAGTAAGACTAAGAGCAGGTAGAGGCAGAAATGAAGTGCATTATGGGAACACGTTGCATACATGTACTCCCGTATTGTACGATTATGGATCACTGTTATCGCTGGTAAAACGGGTCTTAGCCTACCTGTGAGGGTTGGAAACCAGGTTGAACTTGCCGACGGGCAGGGGAAAAACCAGTTTTAGCCTACCTATGAGGGATAGAAACTCTGAGTTCCTCAAGAGATTCATCAGAAAGCACCACGTTTTAGCCTACCTATGAGTGATAGAAACCTCACTGTACGTCTCCTTCATCTCTTCCCTGGACACGTTTTAGCCTACCTGTGAGGGAATGAGCAATGCTACTTTTGGGTGGGACCTTCGTAATAGTGGATGAGGCTACTAACGGTATCCTAAATAACAGGAGGTGCTGAACAATGTGTTGGGTATACCTTATACTCATTCCCTTAATAGCACTAGGTCTGTTGTTTCTCTCTGCCATAAGAAGCTTGCTTGGCATCATCATTATTGTAGCCGCATTTGCGGTTGGAGGTCCAATTTGCGGGATCATAGCCATCATAGGAATAGGGCTTTTGATGCTGTTTTCCGATGGTGATAAAAAGAAGAAGAAAGGGTGAGATAGATGTTCGACGTTTTACTACTCCTCATTATCCATTTTATAGTTGCTGTGATGTACTGTGGTTTTAAGGGTGGTTTATTGGAACAAGCGATGACGATGACCATGGGTGCCGCAGCTATCATTGCTATTTTTTCGCCCCCAATAGGCATTCCGTTATTTATCCTAGCTTATGTCGCCTGCAAAAAGCGATATAATGCGTTCGTTAAGAAAATGGAAGAAGAGTAGTGAAGACATAGGTCTATTTCGTGTAGTGTCTTCGAGTTTCTGCCTACCTGTAAGGGGTGCAAACCATACATCAACGCTGCTACTTGTACATAACTCTCTGTTCTCGAAGTGATAAGGACTGTATCCTTAGCATGTATTGTGCTACTTATGTGATATCCGATTCTGGCTAATAGCAGGGTAGTCATATCCCGAATTAGTGTCTAGAAATGGGCTAGATTGTGATTACTCCCGGTGCACAGTCACACAATGAATTCATGAAGCTACTGACTACACGGAAAGACAAAGTACTGTCAGTACCAGGAGGTGTTCATTAGGGGTTGGTAGGAATTATGTGTTAGATAACGCTTGCGTTGTACTTATTGTTATAGAGGAAATTAGAAAAATTCTGTTGAATGGGGGCACCTTAGGGTCTTAGGAGCCTAAGGTGCGTCAGTTTTCTGACCAATAGCAGAGCTGCTAAGAGAAGAAGGAGGATAAACAATCAGAAGTGCCTGCAACGCAGAAAAGAAACGCGATATTGGCCACATCTTACATCACAACGGCATACAGGGTTTTTGTCGCGTGATTCCGACTTTTTCCAGAAGTTTACGTATCATCCCCAGTCTACATGATTACCCGGTAGAGCAGGTAGTTTTCTGAAAGCACCAGGCATCCCATTTTCAGAGTTGACTTGACCTAGATGAGTTTTTTAAGACCAAAGCCCTCATTGGTGAAATAGTTCAATAAGCATGTTTCTATGTGCCAAAACTGCTTAGCAGTAAATCAGTAGCCTCATCTGGATATCGTTTACTCAAAATTCCGCAACACGCCATGATGTAATCTTTATCCAGGACAACCTGTGCCGCTTTAGGGTAAAGTTCTCGTCCATTGCCTTGCCCCGCTAGTTTCTTCAAGGCTTCTTCTCCTCCAGGCAACCGGGTTAGAGGCCCACCTGTCCCAATTATCGTTCTTACAGTCGTAAGATCTTTTCCAGAAGCAACCATTATGCGGCCCTGTGGCCCGTAAAGATATTTGATCACTCCTACGTGGCGCTTAAATGCTACCTCGCAAGCAAGATCTCTCAAATATGACACAAGTTTTACTTGTTTTTCGTCCTTCGGTATTACTTCCAGATGTTCTAGCACTTCCTGTGCGTTAAACCCCAAGTCCACATCGATTCTATCTTTTACCAAGTCTACCAGGTGTCTTGCATTCACATGTATTCCAAGGTCACCTTCTACAGTCCTTTTGGCAAAGGGTTCAGGGCTCTCGAGTATGGCCTGTATTTCTGGGCTTCCTTTTGCCACTGAGTGCACATCAGTGGTTGCTCCTCCTACATCCACTACGCACAGATCACCTAAAACGTTCCACAAAAGCTTAGCGGCTTCCATTACTGCGCCAGGGGTAGGCAATATAGGACCATCTACCATAGTTCGGATTCTATCCATACCGGGAGCGGTAATTATATGTTCTTCGAACACTTGCTGGATTACTTTCCGCGCAGGCTCGACTTGCAGTTCATCAATTCGGGGATACACGTTATCTACGATGTACGTTTTTATACCCGCTTCGACAAGTATATTTTCTATTTCGTGCCGAGCTGCCACATTTCCAGCATAAATCACAGGCGTTTTGAGGCCTGACTCTGCTATTAGTTGGGCATTCTTGATAGCGGTTTGCTTCTCGCCATAGTCTACTCCGCCTGCAAGCAGTATGATTTTCGGCTGTATTCGCTTTAGCTCCTCTATATCAGAGGGGGTCATTTCCCCTGCAGTTATCATTTTAAGGACTGCACCTGCGCCAAGCGCAGCCTCTTTAGCCGCTTTTACAGTCATATCATAGACCAATCCGTGGACAGTCATGGAAAGCCCACCGGCAGCACTAGAAGTTGCCATCATGGAATTCCACTTTATATCATCAACTTTCAGATTAGAAGATAAGTCTTCTATAGCTGCCCGAAGGGCCACAGTTACATCGTTGGGATCTGCCATTGTGCAAGATAAGCCCTGCCCAAGGAAGCGTGGGCCTCCTTGGGCAAGATCGAAACCATTTACAACAGTTGTAGTGCTGCCTATTTCTGCCACTAAAACATCAATCTTCATCAACGGTATTCCCTTCTCCTGTGCGTTTGGCCTTAAGTTCCTTGTGTTTTTCTACCAGGAATGAGGCTACATGGATGCCTTTGGTTCCCCGCCCGAATCCTGCATCTAAACCTGCTTCTAGGGCAAGATCGTTGGTGACTTGAGTACCCCCTGCCACAAGGATGAATTTGTCTCTTACACCCTTTTCCTCGCAGATTTGGGCCAGTCGCTCCATATTTTTTCTGTGTATATCTGCGTGGCTTATGATGGTAGAGATCAAAATAGCGTCAGCATCTTCTTCTATGGCAGCATCTACCATTTTTTCAACAGGAACAGATGTACCTAAATAAACTGCCTTTATGCCAAATCCTTCGATTCCGCCGTGCTTTATGTCTATGATTTCTCGCATGCCTACTGAGTGTTCGTCCTCGCCGACAGTGCCGCACACTACTTTCATTGGGTTTTTTGCGATATAATCTCTGATTTCATCCTCTGACAAAATCTTAGGTTTTTCAGGTATCACAAGAGCAGTTTTATCTATAGCGAAGGGGACTATTCCCTTGACTTCTACAAGGGTGCCTTCAGATGGATGCATGATGCCTTTGTGGATAACTTCAGGTTCATGGAGACCAAGTTTTTTGGCTATTTCCAATGATGCATATTCTGCAATTTCCTCTTTTTCAGGTAGGAATATGGTAAGAGTTATGTATCCATCGCCTTTCCACTGGACTTCAGGTTTTATCATGTTTTCGGGCAGTTCTTGTTCTACCTTGCGTATCCTGACCTCCACGTTATCTTCAGGGTCGAGCTCGTCTATGTAAACGATTTTGTCCCTATCGCAGAACGTGCAGCCTCCAATGAGATCGCATGGCTTTGACAGCCCTTTTGGTAGGTTATTATAGCCAAAGTGTTCGCATACAGGTGCCATGTAGTCCTTCTCTCTTTCCACAATGCTCCCTGCAGCAATTCCGCCGTTGGGGTCTCTAGATATCCCGTCACCCTTCCTTTCAGGATACAGACCTGAATCGACGAAAAATCCTTCGTGGACCGCGTTGAAGTATCCCTTTTCCTTTATTTCCTCTAAGAACAAGACTGCTCTTTCTGCAATTTCCCTAACCTGTCTGGGAAGAGGCCCATCCTTTTTGAACTCCAACATGTCTTTGAGACCGTCCATCCCGACAAGAGCTTGTTTGGCTGTTTCTACTGCGGCTACGTTATTGTAGTGCCACGGCACGTTTCTGCCTTCATCAGGCGTAATTGTGCTTTGCACATCGGCAGTGGTAAGGCGCGAAACGAGCAGGTTGAGCACATGGGTTACTGTAGCTTCCCTAGTATCAGATTCAATATATCTGGTGTTTTGTTGTGCCCTCACTTTGTAGTCTGAAAATAGCCATCTCAAGCATACAGCGTAAGGTAGGTCGTATGACAAAGCAGGTGCTGGAGGAGCCGTGGGCGGTACCGAAGAAAGAGCGATGTTTTCTTTTTTCATTCCCACCATTTCAGAAAACGCGCAGTTTATGGCGTGTTGCACCAAAAGCTCTGGCATAACTTTCCAAGCTTCTCTAGCGGTTGCGTTTGCGTTGTGGGCTCCGTCGATTTGGAGCATGTGACTTGACGCCATTATCTTCTTGGCTACCGCTGCATCTACAAAAGATCTCTGCATATTTATATTTCTGTAAAGCACATTATATTGTGGATCTTGGTGAGCGCCATTTACTCCTTCTTCAGCGAACATAACTGCGATCTCAGGACCTGCTACGCCCGATATATACGAATGGAAGTTTATAGGTCTTCCCACCTCGTCTTCTATTAGGTCCAAGGCCTTGCGGGTGGCTCTCACTTGTTTTCTTGTGATAGGAATTCCTCCTACTCCTTCAGGAGTACCTTCCAGGAGCCCATCTATATGGCTTTGGCCCGTAGTGCGTATAACCATGATATGATCTGCGCCGTGCCAGGCTGCCATGCGCATGCGACGCAAGTCGTCCTCAAAACGGCCAGATGCTATCTCTGTAGTTATTACGCAATCTGGTTGTGGATCTATACCACCAAAGTATTTAGAAGCTGGCAAAGGTACAGATCGCTTAAGTGGGGCAGAGGTCTGCTTATACTCGAAGGGTCCTAGTTTCTGATCTGGGTCAGGTTTGCGCCAAGTCCATCCTGAACGCCTGGGTCTGTAGTTTTCCAGATCCGTAAGAATCTCTTTCACGTCCAGTTTTTCGTTGGGATTTAAAGTGTGATTTTGTTCTCCCATCAAACTGTACCCCCCAACGTTTGCTGAAGTTCATCCCAGCCTTGATTTTCTGCAAGGTGTCTTCCTGCCGAGATATAATCCATGTTTTTTAGATCGGCATATTTTAGCACCAAATTGCCTGCCCCTTTACCCAGGAGCATTCTTTTTTCGGCCGCCGAGACAATTGCCTGAGCTTCCAAACTAGAAAATCCCATGCGAAGAAGCACAGATCTTTCTATTGACGGCGAGGTGTGAGTATAGGCCAGATCATACAGGGGTTCTACTATCTCTCGTGCCAATTCCCAGAACCTGTCCTTTAGTTGGTCATCACTTAATGATTCCAAATGCTTTCTTCTTTCCTCAAAGTCCGAAGGTCTTTGCATCACAAATTCACTCCTAGATCCCTCAAAATGGATATGACGAACTCGGCGTGTGTTTTGGTGTCTTCAGCTAGGAACTGTATGTCTTTTTCGGTAACTATCTCGACCTTGTTTCGTTCCACAGCGTTTCTAATGTAAGATCTGCGCATTCTGTTGAGGTCCATCTCAGTTATGGATATTTGGGAGAAGTCTTCTGGAATGACTATGTTTTTGCCTGGCACGTTCTCTTTGGGGTCACCTCGTTTAACTATTATTCCGTTTTGTTTGGCAAAATCCAATTGTGCCCAAGGATGCTTGCCTGCACCGGTGTATTCTGTTTCTTGCACCACTACGATTTCATCTTCTGGCAACTCCCTGGCTAGAGCTATAGCTGCGGCTAAGGAAGTATTTCCGGCAGGTCCCCTTTCTAGCCCCTCAACCTGGGCAAGAGCTTCTGTTACGTAGAATACCTCTCCCTGGGTTACTGTTACGTATCTGTCTAGATACCTAAGAGGTCTTGCTGCGTTTTTCGGAACATCAGTCCTATCGGGCCAAGTGGCAAATGGCACACCAAAGCCTGTGTGACCTGTGGTAAAGGACTTCTTGTTGAAGTCGTTGTCAGATGCCATATGGAGGCCTGAAAGGTCTACGCTGGCGCCGATGATCTTTGTAGCTTTTGCACCTGCTTTTAGTACGCCCCTGGCGGTGCCTGTAACGTTTCCTCCACCTGCGTGTGTTACTACTACATATGCAGGATCTTTGCCGTATTTTGATCTAACTTGCTCTATAAGCTCGTATCCGAGGGTTTCTACGCCAGAGATACCAAAGGGACTGTACAGGGAAGCGTTGAAATAGCCGGTTTCTTCTAGCAGAATCAAAGACACGTAAAACAGTTCAGGACCAACCGTAAGCTGCACTACCTCTGCGCCGTACGCTTCGCATTTTCTGGATTTTTCGATGATCTCAGGTTGGCCTACGTGACGGGAATCGAACACCTCTTGCACGATTATGCAGCCTAGATTTTTCATAGCCGCCTGCGATGCTACGGCTGCCCCGTAGTTACCGCTTGTCGCGGCGAGAACTCCTGGATACCCCAGTTTTTTCGCGTGGTAAATTGAGACGCTGGCTCGTCTGTCTTTAAAGCTTCCAGACGGGTTGGCAGCTTCGTCCTTTACCAGGATCCTAGCGCCATATCCCTTCTTCGATGTTTGTCTTACAAGGTCGGTAATGTTTCTGAGTTCCAACAAAGGTGTATTTCCAACCCCTGCTTCTGCTTGGATTTTTCTTACTTCTTCCAGGGAATAGCCTGCTCTTTCCATCATTCCTTCATAATCGAAGGCGATATCAGATATAACAAATTCGTCGTAATCAAGTCCTAGGGCCTTTGACATTATTTCAGCCCTGCGTTCCATCACTGCGTCGTACGATGTATCTCTTGCCACGTTAGTTTCCCTCCTTCAGCGCTTTTCTAAGTTCCTCACCAATGGTTGACAGTTCTCGAGCATATGGTCCGAACGTGTGGGTGTATTCAGGGTTGATTCTGGTTAGAGTTCCCTCTACGTGGCGATGAGCGGGAGTTTTTATGGTGATTTTTTCACCTAAACTTCCTTCTTCTACCGCCCAGCCCTTAATCCAACATTCAAGAGGCACCTTTTGGGTATCTTCAGGGATATCTCCAGTACGTTCGCGGGCTTCCAAAACGATGTAGTGGATTTCAACCCAATCGCCTTCTTTGCATTCTTTTGTCACAGATATCACCTCGCTGTATATTTGGGTACACATGTGTGTCGCCTTCTGTATATCGCCAAGTACTTAGTTGTTTGGCACCGTATGCTTTAGCTAGGCTTCTTGGCGCACAACATCAGGCAACCATCTAGGCACTGGTAAATCAGCCATGGTGAGCAGCCCCGAGGGAGCACTCATGACCAAAGGGATCATGTTCACGGCTATGGCCATTGTGCCTGT
>DGFF01000131.1:9973-12194 GCA_002391545.1 Candidatus Fermentithermobacillaceae bacterium UBA3907
TCTAGCAGTATCACCTCGCGCCCATCGGCATATGCCCTGGCCGTGTGGCGACAACCTGCTACATTTCCAGGAGCTACGTCTACGTAGTCGGTAGTTCGTCTAACCTTTGATATTATCGGTTCTCGTTCTTCAACGATTTCTTGGATATGCCAACCTAGAGCGTTTGCGATTAGCATTATAGATTGTCTAAACCCGACGTGTCCAACGATAGCACCGGATGTTAGACCTTGTTTGAATTCTTCAGGGGTCGTCCCGACGCCTTGGGTTCTCATTACAGTGGGTCCAAAGGGAGCTAGGTTATTCACCCTTTTTCCGTGCACGTGGTTTACTTTTTTACATATGCCTGTGGCAGTGATTATCAAGGTATCCAAAACGAAACCAGGATTGATACCTGTGCCCAAAACAGCTTTTCCCCGGCTTCGCGCTAAATCATCCATCTCCTGGGATAGTTCAGGAGCATCGATCCAAGGATACGCCATTTCTTCTGCAATAGTTATAACGTTCGCATCATGTTCTAAGGCAAGCTTTATTTCAGGAAAAACTTCTTTGACAAAGGAGGCCGTACTGTGGAGGACGATATCAGGATTTGATTTAAACGCTTCTTCCGGATTAGATACAATTTTGATTCCTGTGGTTTCGGTTCCTATGATTTCACCTAGATCTTTCCCTTCTCTGGAAGGTCTCTTGGCAACGGCTGCTACGATCTCAACATCTCGTTTTTGAAGTAGCATAGAGGCCATACCGCTTCCCATGGCACCAAGCCCCCAGAGCATTACTCTGGTTTTGTTGCTCAACAACAATCACCCCTATCAGATCATTTTAACGGGCAAACATCTGATTCTGCCCAATCTTTCCATGTTACTATCATATCCTTTAAAGAAGGTTTTTTTCTACCCATTACCGGTGCGAGGGAGTGGGTCTTTCACTCTTTCTCAAGTTTTCGCATTTTGTTTATGACGGTAGTATGGGATATCCCTAAAGCTTCCCCGATTTGCCTTGAAGAACGGTGCTCGGCCCATGCTTTTGCGATGTAATGAGCTTCTATTCTTTCGATTATCTCAGGCAAGTTTACAGGCAGGTCATCTGGTAGCTGAGCGATTAGATCGTCTATTGATTGTTCCGGTTTGGTCATGGGAAAAGAAGATATTTGCGAAACAGGTTTTGCCCCTTCTTCGATGACCAGATGGTTTGAGTTGATTTCATCTGATGCCAGGATAGATGCTCTTTGAATTACGTTTTGAAGCTCCCTAACATTTCCGGGCCAATTGTGGGCTAACAGTTTATCTATTGCATCAGGAGTGAGCCGCAAATTTGGCTTACCTAGTTCCCGTGCCATGTTACCCACGAAATGCTGGGCCAATATAGGAATGTCTTCTTTTCTATCCCTAAGCGGTGGAATCCAAACAGGGATCACGTTAAGCCTGTAAAAGAGGTCCTCCCTGAATGTGCCTTCAGCCATCATCTTTTCCAGGTCCTTGTTTGTAGCTGAAATGATTCGGATGTCAATTTTTATCTCGTGGCGTCCACCAATGCGCCTAATCCTTTGCTCCTGGATTGCCCTTAATATTTTCGCTTGAAGCGGGGGAGATAGGTCTCCTACTTCATCTAGGAATAAAGTGCCATGGGTAGCAAGTTCTAGAAGTCCCTGTTTGCCTCCTGAGGATGCCCCTGTGAAAGCACCCCTTTCGTAACCAAAAAACTCGCTTTCGAGAAGCGACTCAGGAACTGCAGCACAATTTACGGTTACAAAGGGTCCCTTTTTTCTTGCAGAGTTTTTGTGTATAGCTCGAGCGAACAGTTCCTTGCCTGTACCGCTTTCTCCTCTTAACATGACGCTCATATTTGTAGCAGATATTGTTTTTGCTAAGTTAATGGCGTTTCTAAACACCTGGCTTTCCCCTATCATGTCCTCAAAATCGATCAAGGAAGGTGCGCTTACTGATTGAATGAGCTGCCGTACGTCGTCTAGTTCCCGAAAGATTATGAGGGCGCCTGCAGGAACTCCTTCTTCGTTTGTTATAGTTCTTATGCTGGTCACAGCACGGGTGCTTTTTCCCCTATATGTAATTGCTACTTCTACGTTATCCTTGTCTTCGTTCACTGAAAGGGCCGGTTCGAAGTTTCGAGTTTTGATTAGGCTGTTAAGATCCAAATGCTCTTTGGGCGAGATGCCCAAGATCTCCCTGGCTTTTCTGCTCGAATACGTAATCTTTCCAAATTG
>DGFF01000078.1 GCA_002391545.1 Candidatus Fermentithermobacillaceae bacterium UBA3907
AGGCAGGTGGGAGGAGCTCCCTCGATCTGTAGTCAGAGCGCTAAAAGATGTCGTAAGAGATACCAAGCAGTGTGAGCGTTTCAATCTATACCTAGCCATTAATTACGGTTCCAGACAGGAAATTTTAGATGCTACAACAAAGATTGTACAGGACTTCCTCACACGTGCCAAAACCGATCTAGGAAGCATAACCGAAGAGTATTTTTCCAATTTTCTTTATACCAAGGGAGTGCCCGATCCAGATCTCATCATTCGGACTTCTGGAGAACAAAGGCTCTCAAACTTTTTGTTATGGCAATCTGCCTATTCTGAACTAGTTTTTACCGATGTGTTGTGGCCCGATTTCCAACCTATAGACCTTTACAAATGCGTAGTAGAATTCTCTCAGCGTGATCGCAGATTCGGTGATATTAGGGGCGAAGAGGATGATAATGAGTGCTAAAGGAAAGAATCCTGTCAGCTCTCGTGTTGGCTCCATTGGCAATTGGAGCGTTTTACCTAGGTGGAATTGCATTTGCGGCACTAATTACAATTTTAGCCCTATTCGCTTCTAGTGAATATAAAAGACTGCTGCAAGGTGCGGATGTAGAGCTTAATATCATATTTATCCCATTATGTGCTTTGATCGCCTTGTCGGGGCTTAGTAATAGGCCTGAATACCTGTTTATTTCGGTCTTATTGGGCACTCTGGTACTTCTTTCACTATCCTCTATACAAAA
This sequence comes from Candidatus Fermentithermobacillaceae bacterium UBA3907, assembly GCA_002391545.1. Lineage (GTDB taxonomy): Bacteria > Bacillota > Sulfobacillia > Fermentithermobacillales > Fermentithermobacillaceae > UBA3907. The sequence continues at coordinate 720 of DGFF01000078.1, forward strand.
AGGAATGCCTACTGCGGCCTTCAGCGTCTTAGGAATCACTTATATAGGCGGATTCTTTGGAACTCTAGCCTTGCTAAGAACCAGCCAAAGCGGCAGACAGTGGGCGTTTCTCGTCCTGTTTGCTACTTGGGCGACTGATATATTTGCATTTTTCGGCGGTAAAGCTTTTGGAAAACATAAATTAGCGCCTAAAGTTAGTCCGGGCAAAACATGGGAAGGAAGCGGGTTTGGTATTGCCGCTAGCATCCTGGTATCGGTTTTGTGGGGTAATTACGTAGAACTACCTTTTTCATTTTGCACGTTCGCAGGTGTTACCCTGGGCTTTATGGCTATAGTAGGAGATCTTGTAGAATCAAGTTTGAAGCGTTACTGTAAAGCCAAGGACTCAGGAAACATAATTCCAGGACATGGAGGAATCCTAGATAGATTTGATAGTCTGTTATTCACCGGCGTATGGGGTTTCTTGTTAAAAAGTTTATGGCAGATAATGTAACATGAATGAAAGAATGCTTTTGGAGATGTTGGGATAAATGACCAAAAGGAATGTTTTATATACCGGTATCTTTCTAGTTTGTATTTTTTTATTCCTGAAATACGTAATGCCATACGTGGCCCCCTTTGTAATCGGTGCTTTCCTTGCCTTTCTTCTAGATCCTGTAGTAAATTTTTTTGAAAATCGCTTACGTTTGGGACGTGGTTGGGCCGCTATTATATCCATGGTTATATTTGCTCTAGTAGTAGGTACGATTTTGACGTGGTGCGTGGCAAGTTTGGTTGCCGAAATATCAGATTTGTATCGACAATTGCCTGAATACTATGGCCAATTTGGGGAAATCCTAGATGACATTTTGGCGAACGCAGATAAATTGTGGCAGGATCTTCCAGAGCCATTGGCAAGAGCTGTGCAAAACGTTTGGAACAGTCTTTACGATTTGCTTTCTGGGTTCGCTCTAGGCGCCGGCGAATTAGTCAAATCAGCTCCTGGGTTTTCCATTTCTGTGATTTTCACCGTTATAAGCACGTATCTATTCATTAAAGATAAAAATGCGATTTACGAATCTGTAGGCAAGATTCTCCCTGAAGAAACTTTCGGCACTTTCAAGAGTACGGAAAGCACTATATTGTCAGGTGCTGCCCGGGTGATAAGAGTAGAAATTCTGCTGATAATTCTTACCATGATTGTGAACACCCTTGGCCTTAGGATAATAAACGTGCGGTACGCAGTAGCCTTAGGTGTCATCCTGGCTATACTTGATATCGTTCCAATCATCGGTCCTGCACTTATATATATCCCATGGATAATTTACCATCTGATCTGGGGACAACTTTCTGTGGCCATATATCTTGCAGTTTTATACGGGGGAGTTTCTTTTGCTAGGCAAGTTGCACGAACAAATTTGATCGGAAAAGAGATGGGGCTGCACCCATTAGTTACCCTAATATCATTGTATTTGGGATTCCGTCTCTTTGGAGCCGTTGGCATAATTTATGGGCCTCTAGTAGCCGTTTTGCTTACTGGTTTTTGGGCTAGTTTGATTACCCCGGTCAAAGGTGGTAATGAAGGTTGACAAGAATAGCAATTTTAGGTTCTACAGGATCCGTAGGACAGCAAGCTATAGATGTAATCATGCATAGTCAGGATTTCGAGGTGGTAGGACTAGCAGCGAGCAAAAACTGGCGACAGGTCCTGGATCAGGCCAGATTGTTAAATGCAACCAAAGTGGCCCTTTACTCTGAAGAAGCAGCTCATGTGGCAAACAGAGAAAAAAAGTATATGGGCCTCCAAGAGGTAGAGATTCTTTCAGGTTCTGAAGGGCTATGCTACATAAGTTCGCTGCCTGAATGTGATTTAATAATTCATGCTATACCAGGCTTTCAAGGCGTAAAACCGCTACTTAGTTCATTAGAAAGCGGCAAAAGAGTTGCGTTATCTGGAAAAGAAGCTCTAGTTTGCGCAGGTGAACTTGTCAAACCGTTTCTTCTGTCAGATCCCCATTCGATCATACCCGTCGATTCTGAGCATTCTGCCATTTTCCAGTGCCTTATCGGTGAAGATAGACGGGCTGTAGAATACATTATTCTTACAGCTTCAGGAGGTGCATTGAGAGACCTGGGGGCTGAAGAATTATCTCGTATTGAGCCTTCCGATGCTCTTCAGCATCCTACCTGGCAAATGGGTCCAAAAGTAACTATAGACTCTGCTACGCTTTTCAACAAGACTTTAGAAGTTATGGAAGCCCATTATCTATTCAATGTGCCTTACGAAAAAATAAAAGTTTTGATCCACCGAGAAAGTATTGTCCATTCTATGGTATCCTTTATGGATGGCAGCGTAAAAGCTCAATTAGGCAAACCTGATATGCGATTACCAATTGCGTTTGCCCTTAATTTTCCAGAAAGGAAAAAAGGGCCAGTGCCAACTATAGATCTGGCCTCAACTAAACTTACTTTTGAAGAACCAGACCTTGAGCGGTTCCCGTGCCTAGAGCTAGGATATGAAGCTGGTAAAATGGGTGGCACTGCTCCATGCGTACTATCTGTATCTGATGAAATTGTCGTTGAGCAGTTCCTTAAAGGCAGGATCAGTTTTACACAGATATATAATATACTGAAGTCAGTCTTGGATCGGAGCGAAATCCAAATAGTTGACTCTGTAGAAACCTTAGAGCGAGCAGCTGAGCGGGCTAAGATCGAAACTGAAAAGACCATTGATATGATCACAAGAAGGTGAAGACTTCGTGCAAATTATAGTAGCCATTATAGCGTTAGGAATTTTGATAGTTTTCCATGAACTAGGTCATTTTCTTGCAGCTAAAAAATTCGGCGTATACATCCACGAATTCAGCATTGGCTTTGGACCTTTGCTGTTTTGCAAACAAGGAGAAGAGACAGAATTTTCCCTGAGACTAATACCTTTGGGTGGATATGTGCGATTCGCAGGCGAAGAAGGCGAAGCAGACGATGATGACCTGGAAATTCCCGAAGAACGTCTCCTCAAATCTTTGCCTCCTGGAAAAAGGGCTCTGATTATGTTAGCTGGTCCTTTAATGAACTTTCTAGTGGCTGCGCTAGCTTTCTTTCTGGTCCTATCATTAGTGGGAGTTGCTACCCCTACGACTGAAATTGCCGAAGTATTAGAGGGATATCCTGCATATGAGGCTGGCCTGCGAGCAGGAGACAAAGTCATTATGGTGGATGACGTGAAAATAACCGAATGGCAAGACATGGTAAAGATCGTTCAGAATAGAATAGGTGTACCAACTGTTATAACAGTAGAACGGGATGAACAAGTACTGAGTTTTACCGTGACCCCTATCGAAGAGTCTGGATTAGGCATTATCGGGGTAAAGGCTGAGGTAGTCATGGTGCGTTTCGGCTTTTTCAAATCTATTAAAGAAGCGGTCGTGGAAACAATTTACGTATCTGTAGCATGGATTGCAACTATCGTAGGTATGATACGAGGAGCAATTGCTCCCGAACTCACTGGTCCAGTAGGTATAACCCAAATCCTAGGCGAAGCAGCCAGGCAGGGTATAGGACAGCTTCTATACCTTGTAGGATTCCTATCTGCAAACTTTGCCCTTTTTAACCTTTTGCCCATACCTGCTCTTGATGGCAGCAGACTTTTGTTCACAGCTATAGAGGGAATACGAGGACGTCCAATCGATCCTGAAAAAGAAAACATGATCCATTTTATTGGCTTTTTCCTGCTTATGATTTTGTTCGTAGTGATTACTTACAAAGATATATTGCGTTTGGTTGGGTAAAGAGAATATTCATAGATAGGTGATTTTATGCCGGTTGCCGCAAATCTGTTTGAACGCAGAAGAACTAGACCTGTAAGATGTGGCAATGTAATTATTGGCGGAGACGCTAAAATAGCAATCCAAACTATGGCCAAGACTGATACCAGGGATACTAAGTCAACGATTCAAGAGATCCAAAAAGCAGTGTCCGAAGGAGCCGATATTGTAAGAGTAGCGGTGGTAGATCACGAAGCTGCCAGAGCGATAAAAGATATAAAAAAAGAGGTATCGTGCCCCGTTGTAGCAGACATTCATTTTGATTATGAATTAGCCATAGAAGCCCTTGATTTTGGAGCCGACAAAGTTAGAGTAAACCCGGGAAACATAGGCGGCAAGAATAAACTCCTTAAGGTAGCCATGAAAGCACAATCTATGGGAGCGGCTATTAGACTAGGCATAAATTCAGGTTCATTGGAGAAAGATATACTAGAAGCTTACAGAACTCCATCTGCTGAGGCTATGGTAGAAAGCGCTAAACGTCACATTTCATATTTAGAAGAAAACGAAATAGAAAATGTTGTTATTTCCCTGAAATCCTCTAGCGTAAGAGAAACTATCAGGGGATACACCCTCATGGCGTCATACACTGATTGGCCTTTCCACATTGGCGTAACCGAAGCGGGGCCCGGTTATATTGGCATTACTAAATCGTCAGTAGGTATCGGTACTCTCCTTTCTCTAGGAATTGGGGATACCATTAGGGTATCTCTTACAGGGCCTGCAACTGATGAAGTGAAAACTGCCAAGTTGATTCTGCAGTCGTTAGATCTGGGTCATTTTGGTCCTGATATAATATCGTGCCCAACGTGCGGACGCACCCAAGTAGACCTTTTACCCATAGTCCAGCAAGTAGAAGAAGGGCTTAAGGAAATAAGAAAGCCTATAAAAGTGGCGATCATGGGATGTCCTGTAAACGGACCTGGGGAAGCTAAAGAAGCAGACGTTGGCATTGCATGTGGCAGAGATGGAGGAATTTTGTTCTCCTACGGCAAACCTATTAAAAAGGTTTCTAACGACGAAATAGTAGATGTTTTGTTAGAATTTGTAAGATCATATCCAAGTTCTCCGGAGGGAGTAAATTGAGCCCTACTGTTGTACAACCTTCTCGACCCAATTACCTTCTAAAACATATTGCACATGCTCTTGATTTCGAAATAGATGAGGTTACAGGAAACCTTGTGGTCTTATCGATAACCGTAGACGTCGAGAATTCGCAATGGTCCATACGTCTAGATATACCTGACAACGATGATTGGATAAGACAGGCTTCAAAAATCAGCGTAGAAGAATTTGAACTATGCTTAACTAGAACTGGCCAGTACATCAGGAACTGTCTATCTGGATTATCCTCGGTACGCTGGGAGTTTTCTCGGTGCTACGACAAGTATCTCTCCAATGAATCGTTGAACTCAACCATGGCAAATACCAGAGGCGAAAAGAATGGTGACGGCCATGTGCTCATGGGGAGACCAATCCGCACTGACCCAATTCCTATCAAAGATATAACTGGAGGGGAAAAAGGCAATGTAACAATAACCGGAAAGATAGTAGATGTAGTTTGGAGACAAACTCAATCAGGTAATACCTATGGGGTCATAGTAGTCACAGATAACACTGATTCAATAGGTGTAAGAATCTTCCCCAAGGAGGGAAAGATACATCAACTCCAGGAAGGAGCGTGGGTACTCATAAGGGGCAGAGTTAGAATTGACCGCTACGATTCAGAGCCGACGCTTTTGTGCAACGACCTTTGCATCGCTCAGCCCAAATTAAGGCAGGACCCGTGTGAAGAAAAAAGAGTAGAACTTCATATGCACACAAAAATGAGCGCTTTAGATTCAGTGCTAGATTTGGAACAAGCAATCGCTACTGTGGCACAATGGGGGCACCCTGCAGTTGCCATAACAGATCATGGCGTAGTTCAAGGATTTCCTGAAGCGTACCGACTTGGAACCAAATATGGCGTGAAAATAATCCTAGGAGTTGAAGGGTATCTGATCGACGAAGATACGAAAGATAAACCTTTCCACATAATCATTTTGGCCAAAAATAGAAAGGGTCTTAGAAACCTATATGAGATAATTACCTTATCGCACCTCCAATATTTTTATAAAACTCCGAGAATACCCAGGCAATGCCTTGCAGAAAGACGAGAGGGGCTGATAATCGGTTCTGCGTGTGAAGCGGGAGAAGTATTTAGAGCAGCGATCCAAGGTAAAAGCGATGATGAGTTAGAACGAATCGCACAGTTTTATGATTACCTAGAAATCCAGCCCTTGGATAACAATAGGTTTTTGATCGACGCAGGTGAAATTGCCGACCGAGAATCCCTTATAAACATTAACCGCAAAATATATGACTTAAGCAAAAAACTAGGTAAACCGTGCGTGGCCACAGGAGACGTGCACTTTGTCGAGCCCGAGGATGAGATATACAGAACATTGCTTCTTAGCGGGAAGGGGATGAACGAAAACGGTGAGAGGCCAAGTCCGCTGTATTTGAGAACCACTCAAGAATTTTTAGACGAAATTTCCGATTATCTAGGGGAAGAAGCAGCTCGAGAAGTGGTGATTGTAAATCCGCAGAATATAGCTGACCTTGTAGAAGACATGTCTCCCATCCTTGAAGGTTTCTTTTACCCAACCCTTGATAACTCTGACCAGATACTAGTCGACCTTACGCGAAAAGGAGCAGAAGCAATATATGGGAAAGAGTTACCTGAAATAGTAGAGCAGAGAATAGATAAGGAACTATCGGCTATAATCGATAACGGCTTCTCTTCGCTGTATCTAATCGCCATAAAAATGGTGGAGAAATCCAAGACCGATGGCTACCCGGTAGGATCTCGAGGCTCTGTAGGATCATCCCTAGTAGCACGGCTTACAGGAATTACCGAGGTAAATCCTTTACCTCCTCATTACGTATGCCCTAATTGCAGTTATAGCGATTTCAATATTGGAGATTCTTGCCACTCAGGTTTCGATTTGCCTCGTGCAAAATGTCCTCATTGCGGTAGCGACCTTTCCAGAGACGGTCAGAATATACCCTTTGAAACGTTTATGGGTTTCAGAGGGGAGAAAGTGCCCGATATCGATTTAAACTTCTCTGGTGAAGAGCAGCAAGAAATATTTAAGTTTGCTTCGAAACTGTTAGGCAAGAAAAACGTATACAGGGCCGGGACTATAGGTACGATTGGTTCCAAAACCGCATTTGGCTTCGTAAAACACTATAGTGAAAGCACAGGTAAGACATTTAGGAAGGCAGAAGAACTACGGTTAGCCAAAGGCTTAGAAGGAGTAAAAAGAACCACTGGACAACACCCTGGGGGCATCATGGTAATTCCCAAAGGTATGGATGTGCTAGATTTCACCCCTCTTCAGTACCCTGCTGATGATCGAAAATCAGGATCTATAACGACTCACTTCGACTACAGCGCCATCTCAGGACATCTAGTAAAGATAGATATTCTAGGTCACGACGACCCAACAGTTCTCAAGACCCTCCATGAACTTACGGGCGTAGATCCTGTTACAATACCCATGGATGATCCTGAAACCCTCAAATTGTTCTCAGGCGAAAACCCCGATGATGTCCTCGGGATTCCTGAATTCGGAACAAAGTTTGTCAGAGGCATGCTAACAGAAACCAAACCTAAATGTTTCGCTGACTTGGTGAGAATCTCTGGTCTTTCACACGGTACAGATGTTTGGGCGAATAATGCCAGGGAACTCATTAAAAATCAACGTGCCACTTTGGACCAAGTAATCGCCACGCGTGAAGACATTTTCCTATATCTGATGAAACTAGGACTAGAGCCCTCAATGGCGTTTAATATAGCTGAAAAAGTGAGAAAGGGGGTATCCTTATCAACCCAAGATATATCCACTATGCAATCTGTATCAGTACCCGATTGGTACATAGATTCATGCCAAAAAATCAGCTACCTTTTTCCAAAAGCTCATGCAGTGGCGTACGTCACCAACTCGTTTAGGATAGCGTACTTTAAGGTTCACTACCCTCTCGCTTTTTATTCAACCTATTTCTCTTTTGCTGGCTCATCGCTAACTACAGAATACATGTATCTAGAACCTAAGGAGTGGAAAGAATACATCCAAAAGGTAAACGCCAATCCTGCGGCAACTGCCCGGGAACAAGATGTTGCAGGAGCTCTTGAATTAGCATTGGAAATGACAAATAGGGGATTCTCTTTCGGTCAATGTGATCTCTATCTTTCCGAAGCTACGAAGTATGTGCCTAGAAATTCTGAGCTGGTTCCTCCTTTTACGGCCATACCTGGAATTGGTAATCAGGCTGCTGTAGCCATAGTAAAAGCAAGGGAAAAAGGGGTTTTTGAATCTGTAGAAGACTTCAAGAGAAAAACAGGACTTGGCAAAAGGGTTTGCGAAATTATGGCACAGCATGGTTTATTGGAAGGTCTACCAGAGACTGCCCAACTGCCGTTATTTTGACAGCCTATTGTGAAGAACTTCCTCCAACCCCAAGAGCGAATTTTGCTACTGGAGCGTATACAAACTTTAACACGTAGGAATAGATAGCGATCTCTATTGCTCCAGATATGATTCTTGGTGGCATAATTATCCTGTAATCTATCCCGTATAACAGATGAAGAAAATAAGGAGTGAGTCCACACGAAACGCTGTCTCTTATACACATCT
>DGFF01000047.1:0-9462 GCA_002391545.1 Candidatus Fermentithermobacillaceae bacterium UBA3907
TTAACTTGCTCTATAGCAGACTCAGCGGCAGCAGACCCAATAGCGTCTGCTATGACAGCCTTGGTGTATTGTCCGGATACCAGCAAATCAGACACGAGTTCATCTAAGCCACAGCCGAGGGTTGCCGCGATTACAGTTATCTTTTCAGCGTCTTTCCATAAATTGCTAAGATCGCCAGATTTAAAGTAGATATTTACTTCGGGTAAGAAAAATCCAGATTCAGGCAAGATTTCTAACCTGAAATCCCGGTAGATGCCCCGTGGCTGGGAGTATTTCCTAACCTCTGCATAAGCTTCCTCGACTAAGTGGTCAATTTTAGGCCCGACATTACTGCAACCGTTAGAATATCCAAGGTATCTGAAAACTTCTGATAAGTCTGCATGAAATTCCACGTTCAAGATAACCCTGTTTTGGCCCCTTTTATTTTCTGCACCTATTTCCAATCACTTCACTCCTTTAAAGACTGCACAGAAACTAGTCCCCTTCCTCACAATTCACTGGCAATAATTCCAATTCGCCCCAAGCACCTAAGCGATCCCCCACAATAAGGAGGCATCCTGTAAGACCAGGAATTGTAGCTGCCCAAGCTAGAGCACCAGGAATATCGCATTCTGTATTAACCCTATTCCCAAGAGCAGTAGCTGCAGCATCTGCAAGGGCGGCATCAGGACTGATAGCAACTGCAGCGTCTGCTTTGCCCAAACTCAACGCATGTCCATGGGTGCCAGCTGATGTGCAAACCGCTAGTTCCCCAGCAGGGGTTACCCGTATAGCCAAACGCATTGAATAAGGGGACGTCCCGGCGTTGATCAAAATGTCCCGAGGAGTTCGACCACTTATGAATATATCGCCACCGTTTTCAACTAAAACCTCGGAAGAATAATCAGCCAATTTCCTGCCGATGTACTGGGCGATGGCTCCTGCCACGGCCGCCATGGGACCAACACCTACAATTCGGGCCGCACGAGCCATATCGCCCACAATAGGCGGTGCCTTCGCACAGACTTGTACCGGCTCTAACGAGGTCGAAAACCTACTGTCGTTAGCAATGTATTCTTCAACTTGACGTCTATAGAAACTAAGCCATACCTGCGCCTCGCGTGAATAGTCCCTTTCCGTAAAGATCATTAAATCGCTCTCATCGATCCTAATTTGGTACCCAACTAGGTCCTGTGGTTGCATCAATTGCCTGTAAACCCTCGCTGACATAGTCTCCCTCCTCTCCTTTCGGTTCCAATACGTGAGGTTCCCTTTCAAGAGGAAGGAGCTGCACTGGAGGGCCAATGGGAAACTCCCCTTGCGAAACCCAGGTTTTTAATGTTTGCGCTATTTCCCGCGCCATAGAAAGACTAGAAAGGGGCACCGTTGGTACTTCTCGCCCATCGATGGTTATGATCCCGCTTCTCAATTCTTTGTAGTTGGTTCTGGCAACTACAGGCCTTTCGCGCTTAGCCACGCTGTAATCGTAAATGTACGTCCATATATCCTCATTAGTTACAGAACTAAAATACATCATTTCTTCATCTAGAATAGGAATAGGGATACCAACCCCAAGTAACAAGGTCACTCCATATCTAGGAATTGAGGCTGCTCTAACGTAACGAGGCTTCATTGGCTTTATATCTCCAATCAAAGCCAATGAACCCGCTCCTCCAATTGGAACTCCTCTTTCAGTCCTAAGCACAGAGGGGTTGTGTTGCGTTCCCTCCCAAGCGACAAAACCTTGGCCTCCTCCTATGAAAACACGCGTACCTATACCTATGGTCCTATAGTACGGGTCGTTAAGGAGCGGGCTTAGCTCTCCTGCTGTGCAATATGTTACGTTGCCATAAGACGGCTTTAGTTTTCCCATGTATGTGTAAAGAGTTCGGCTAGAACTGTTGGTTGCGGCACCGTAATTCTGATACGCGTTACGCGGATTGAAAAGATAGCATTGGTTCAAAGTATCCTTGCTCACGTCCGCTTCTATATACGTACGTGGGTAACAATCTGTAGCGTAAGAACACGCTCTCAAACTCACCGTATTCCCTTTGACTAAATCCTCGATTACATGAGCTCCACCGTAGTTTAAGACCCCGTCGGATCGAAGCTCTGTTGCACCTATATAAGCGTCTACGGCTGCAATTCCTGCATATGCCGGAACGCCATTGAGTTCGACATGAGTCATGCGCATAGGGGGATCGCTATGCCCAAAATTTAGAAAAGCCCCGCTGGAACACATAGGAGCAAAAGTAGCGGTTGTGACCACATCAATTTTACGAGTTGCTTCTTTTATGCCCATATCCTGAACTACGCCAATAACTTCCTCAGCAGTGACCACCACAGCTTCGCCACGCTTTATCTTTTCATTAATCTCTTCATACGTTTTTTTGACCATTGTGATCCCCTTTCAGTTTCGAGAAACAAAAAACCCCTTCCTGGCAAAAGAAGAGGTTTTTTCTCTCTTTCTTATCTCCCAGGACTTATATGTCGCTGCGGGAATTGGCACCTTCGGTTTGCACCGGGTTGCCGGGTTTCATTGGGCCCGTCCCTCCACCGCTCTTGATAAGCAAGACATAATATTTAGTTTTCAAAATTTATGGTAGATGGTGTTAGACAGTATTATATGGGCGAACTGTTATATTTGTCAACTTATAGTCAGGTTTTTGCCGATAGACACGTATGCCTGGTGGTCGTTGACAAGATTTTCACTTTGGAATTATGCTAGATTTGTATCTTTAACGGTAAATATATGCAGGTAGTAGGGGGTAGAGAACAATGTATTCAAACAACGTGTAATCAGTTTTTAATCCGGACAAACTACAACAAAGAGATCGGAGGTATGAATATGTATACGGCACTACTGGCAGCGGAAGAAACGCCTATAGCAGACATTCGAAAGATCCCAGGATTAGAATCTATCGATGATAGCTATCGGTCGAGCCACTGAAATGACTAAGCCTGTTCTCTACAACATAGATATCGGTGCTATTCTTACGATATGCATTATGACCATCCTCTGGAAGGAAAACCCTTTATTTAGGTTCGCAGAGCACTTGCTCATAGGTATTGCAGCTGCCCACTCCATGGTGCGTACAATAGATAATTATCTCAGGCCCACAATTCAAGATCAAATAGTAGCCCAAGGTCAGTGGGGGTATATACTTCTCTTGTTGTTTGGGTGCCTGATGTACTTGAGACATGCCCCAAACTTAAGCTGGGTTGCTCGCTACCCGATGTCCTGGTTCGTAGGATATGGCGTGGGTTATACTCTTGCGTTTTCTCCCAAGCCGTTCCTTAAGCAAATAATAGATACTTTTATCCCGCTTAAGAGTATTGATAACGTCCTCTATTTCGTGGTTACCATAATCACTGTTAGCTACTTCTTTTTCACTCCCAAATGGAGAGCTGAGTCAAGCGCAGGGAAAGTTCTTGACGTATGGGCAAGGCGCGTGATGATGATAGGATTTGGTGCGACATTTGGAAACGTAGTTCAGGGAAGAATCTCTATTTTATTAGGTAGACTCCAATTTCTTCTGCATGATTGGCTTGGGGTCATATAAATTCTACCCAACATTGCCCTGGCTGATTCTTTCAATCCCGAGTCAGTCAGGGCAATAACATTCAGCCATTTGGATTTCCCCGCTTATCGCTGCCATGGTGTTGCAAAACATGAATAGTAACAAATAAGTTTTCACCCAGCCCACGGGCTTTTTTCCTATATTAATTCATTTGCCATCACGTCCTCCTCCAGTAAAACCATCTGCACCTGCGCCTACAAATCGCACGCCACTGGTGGGTTTTCTCCGACTTTTTCTATTGCAAAAATATGTGAAAAAATACTCAATGAAAGAAGGATTTAGACGATTGTGAACAGAATAACTATCTCATAAACATACTCATATCGACTAAGAAACGCACTCCCTATTTTTCATTTTTGTTAGATACAAGCACCAGACCATTTTCGAAAATTCGAAGAAACTTTTCTCCGCAGGTCGTTACCGGATAGGTCATATTTGGTGACATTAGTTTTTTGAAGAAAGAAGGTGAGCTAGCAAGTGTCTATAGACGAATTTGATGAACTGAAAAGAAAAGCCAAAGGCTCTACTCAAACTCAGGAAATTTCTTGCGCAACTAAAATTGTGGTAGCCATGGGTACATGTGGTATTGCTGCAGGCGCCCGCGAAGTAATGTCAGCCATCGTAGATGAGGTTTCGAAAAGAAATCTGAAAGATGTATCCATCTCTCAAATCGGCTGCATAGGAATGTGCGAACAAGAGCCTATAATCCAAGTCATCCGCCCAGGACAGCCCAAAGTAACTTATGGATACGTAACACCGGAAATAGCAAGAACCATAATAGACCAACACGTAATAGGCGGAAGAATCTTCAGCGATTGTGTGGTGTCTATCGAATGACGCCGCTTATACGCGATAATTTGCTTTTGAAAAAACGGGAGGTGAAATGAATTGGCAGAATCGAACCAGGATTCCCTCGCTCAAGGCGGTGCTGATTTGCAGTTCATCGATGATATAACTGAGAAACATTCTAAAGAGGCAGGGAACCTCCTCCCTGTTTTGCGGGAGGTTCAACAGGAAACGGGATACCTCACAGAAGAAGCACTCATCCGCGTCGCTGAGAATCTAGATGTCCCTTTAAGTCAAGTATACGGTGTGGCCACCTTTTATCATCTGCTTACAGTAAAACCCAAGGGCAAATACATTATTAGGATTTGCCAGGATGGGCCGTGTCACGTCCTTGGCGCACAAGATATATACCACGCCCTGGAAGAAAACCTTGGAATTAAGGCCGGAGAAAACACCGAAGACGGTCTGTTTACTTTGGAGTTTATGAGTTGCGTGGGCCTTTGCGGCGTGGCACCCGTGATCATGATTAATGAGGAGGTTTACGGAAAGCTCACTCCTAACATGATACCTGCTATTTTAGGAAAATATAAAGAATAGTCGCTAAACCCTGTGGCTTACAGTTCGTCGACCTATATTTGTATCTATATGTCTACGTAAAAGAAAAGGAGGAGAATACATGGCAACCTATCGCTCACACGTTCTAGTTTGCATGGGCAGTAACTGCGTGCTCAACCAGAGTCAATCAGTTGCAGATGCCTTCTTCAGGGAACTGAAAAGAGCCGACTTGGACGATGAGATCAGAGTGGTAGAAACCGGTTGTTTTGGCATATGCAACTACGGCCCAACAGTAGTAATCTACCCTGAAGGCGTGTTTTACTGCAACGTGACAGATCAAGACGTTAGAGAAATAGTTGAAGAACATTTGTTAAAAGGTCGCTTAGTGGGGCGTCTGCTGTATGACGGGCCTGAAACGCCTAAAGCCATGCAAACGGTTTATCAGGCGAATTATTTCCAAAAGCAGCAACGGATTGTGCTACGCAATTGTGGAATCATCGATCCTGAAAGTATAGATGAATACATATCTGTGGATGGGTATTACGCTCTGTCCCAGTGTTTGACCCATATGTCTCCTGAGGAAGTAATTAACGAGATAAAAGAGTCGGGATTGCGTGGACGAGGAGGCGCTGCCTTTCCTACAGGCCTAAAGTGGGAATTTACCCGAAAGGCAAAAGGAGAACCTAAGTACGTTGTGTGCAATGCTGACGAAGGAGAACCAGGCACTTTCAAGGATCGACTGATCTTGGAAGGAGACCCTCACAGCATTATTGAAGCAATGACCATCGCTGGTTATGCAGTAGGTTCCAACAAAGGCTACATGTATATTCGCGGCGAATATGCGCTGTCCATTGAGCGCATGCGTCTCGCCATCGACCAAGCCAGAGAAAGAAGACTGTTGGGCGAAAACATTCTGGGCAGCGGTTTTAGTTTTGACATAGAAATACGTGAAGGTGCTGGTTCTTACGTGTGCGGCGAAGAGACGGCCCTAATTGCCTCCATTGAAGGGAAAAGGGGTGAACCAACTTACAAACCTCCATATCCCACAGATGCAGGATTATGGGGCAAGCCAACCCTGATAAATAATGTGGAAACCCTGGCCAATATTCCGCCTATAATCACAAATGGCGGACAGTGGTTCAAACGCATAGGAACTGAGGGTAATTCTGGTACCAAAGTTTTTACAATTACAGGGAACGTGGTTAACAAAGGCCTAATAGAGGTTCCCATGGGAATAACCTTGCGTGAAATTATATACGAAATAGGTGGGGGTATCCCTGGAGGGCGCCAATTCAAGATGGCTCAGACAGGCGGCACGTCTGGCGGTTGTATCCCCAGAGATTACTTAGATCTCCCTATGGACTACGATACCTTGGCAAAAGCAGGTACAGCCTTAGGCTCTGGCGCTTTGTTAATCATGGACGACTCCCATTGCATAGTAGACATATGCAAATGCTTCATGCAGTTTTTCAAGAGCGAATCGTGTGGTAAGTGCACACCGTGCCGTGAAGGAACTCATCACTTGTACAATCTTCTAGATAAAATAACCAAAGGCGAAGGGACACCGAAAGATATTGACACCATCATACTTCTGGCTGAAACCATGACGCAAACCGCCCTGTGCGGTCTAGGACAGGCAGCACCGAACCCAGTTCTAACAACTTTGCACTTCTATCGCGACGAGTACAACGCCCACATTCGAGACAAAGTATGCCCCGCCGGAGTGTGCCCTATGCACAACGGCACGGAAACCAAGGAAGCAAAGGCAGCAAAGGGGACGGGGGTTTCTGATTCAAAAGAAGCAAGAGGAGAAGCCAAAGGGACGGAAGCAAAAGGGACGGGGGTTTCTGATTCACCACTTTTGAAGATGCTTCCTAACACGGTTAAAAGAAGTCAAAGATTTGAGTAAAGGAGCGTAAATAGATGGATATGGTCACTTTGGTGATAGACGGGCAACAAGTACAGGTACCCAAAGGAACTACCATACTTAAAGCTGCCGAAGCATTGGGCATTCAAATTCCAACCCTTTGTTATCATCCAGACCTGAGCGTAAGGGCGGTCTGCCGTGTTTGCGTAGTATCTATAGAAGGAAGCCAACTCCTACAACCTGCTTGCGCGTTCCCCGTATCAGAAGGGATGGTAGTCCATACTAACACCGCGGCTGTACGACAAGCAAGAAAGACAGTGGTAGAGCTTATGCTCTCTCGTCATCCTGAAAATTGTTTGACTTGCGAACGAAATTTGAATTGCGAACTTCAAGAGATCGCCCAGCAACTCGGAATACGTGATGTTCCGTTTTCTCGAAACCTGCGCGACCTTCCAATAGATGCTTCGACTCCATCCATGGTTCGAGATATGAACAAATGTATTCTTTGCCGTCGCTGCGTAGACGTATGCGAAGAAGTTCAGACGTTGGCGGTTTTGTCGCCCATAAATCGAGGCCCTGATACAGTTATCTCCACGCCCCTTGCCCGCGACCTCATTGAGGTTGCTTGCGCTTTGTGCGGGCAGTGTCTGTTAGTATGTCCCACAGGCGCCATCCACGAAAAAGACGATACTCAAAAAGTATGGGACGCCCTCGACAACCCTGAAAAACATGTCATCGTACAGACAGCACCTGCAATACGGGTGAGCATAGGGGAAGAAATGGGGCTTCCTCCTGGTCGAATTACAACCGGCAAGTTGGTCAGCGCTCTTAAACATCTAGGATTCGACAAGGTCTTCGATACATGCTTTACTGCCGACCTTACAATCATGGAAGAAGGACACGAACTTCTTGACCGGCTTCAAACAGGTGGTACCATGCCGATGATAACATCATGCAGCCCTGGATGGATTAAATACGTTGAGCATTTCTACCCTGATTTGTTGGACCATTTGTCTACGTGCAAGTCTCCTCAACAAATGTTCGGCGCATTGGCCAAAACTTACTATGCTGAGAAGTTCGGAATCGATCCTGCCTCTGTGTATTGCGTATCTATAATGCCCTGTACAGCCAAGAAATTTGAATGCGTGCGGCCAGAAATGTCGGACAGCAGTTTTCAAGACGTAGATGCAGTGCTCACCACCAGGGAGCTGGGCCATATGTTGAAAATGACAGGAATTGACTTTGACCGTATTGAGGAATCTGAGTATGACCCGCCTTTCGGAATTAGCACAGGCGCAGGCGCGATTTTTGGAAGCACTGGTGGAGTTATGGAAGCGGCGCTCCGCACCGCTTATGAGGTGTTTACCGGTGGAGCACTAGAAACCTTAGACTTTACTGACGTCCGTGGATTAGAAGGGATCAAAGAAGCCACCGTACAGTTAGGAGAATTTCCCCTAAAAGTTGCCGTGGCCAACGGGCTGGGAAACGCCAAGAAACTTCTCGACAAGGTTTCGGAAGGAAAAGGTGATTATCATTTCATAGAAATCATGGCTTGCCCTGGGGGGTGCATCGGGGGAGGTGGTCAACCTATCCCTACGACTAGAGAAATACGGGAGATGAGAATCAACGCTCTTTACGATTTGGATAAATCTATGGCATTGCGGAAATCCCATGAAAATCCGGCCATCATACAGTTGTACGAAGAATTTCTGGGACAACCGCTGGGAGAAAAATCACATCATTTACTTCACACTACTTATACCAGACGAACCAAATTCGGCTAGGGCAATTTAGAACAGGTTAAATGAAGTAGGTTACTGGCTTATGCGTTCGAAGCAAACGCATAAGCCAGATCCATTAAGCCAGATCCATTGGCTCAATCATACAAATTCAGAGCGCATTGGCGCTAGATTTCGACATCTATGATCTAGCTTCTCAGCCTCACATCAATCCCAAATCTACAACTAGTTCGTTGGAAGTCAACACCTCTCCACCCTTTATTACTCTCATGCTGTCCCCTGAAATCTCATCTATCAAAATGATTTTTCCATCCACTTCTCCAAATTCGTATTTGGCGTCTATAAGTTCAAGCCCCTTTTCCGCAAGGTGATCTTTTATGAGCTTAGTGGCCCATCTGGCCGTTTCTTTCATATGCTCAACGCCTTCTCGCGAGACTATATCAAGAGCGACCAATGCATCTTCGGTGATAAGGGGATCCCCTCGTTGGTCATCTTTAAGGGTGAATTCAACCAGGGACGGCAGACGGTCGCCTTGTTTTACATACTTCCCATAGCGACGTACAAAACTGCCCCATGCTTTCTCGCGGCAAATAACTTCAAGATCGTAAGATTTGGCATTTCTAACTAGTATTGTGTTTGGCCCGAAGCCAAACTCCTCACCGACGCCTATAAAGTGGGTAGCCAACCCGTGAGACTCCAACAATTTGAAGAAATAGACAGTAGCCAGGAGAGACGCACTGCCTTTACCTGCTATTTCCCCAATCACTTCATTTGCTCCAGAATCAATTACGCCCTCCGAACCAGTCACTGCATCTTTGAAAAACAGCAGCACGTCGCCGTCTTGTGTCAAGAATACATCTTTTGTTTTGCCTACATATATCTTCTCTAACATACTTTCCACTTTACCTCCTCACCTATTTACCCCAACTTCGTTCGTAAGGCATTTCGTAAGGCA
>DGFF01000047.1:9705-15026 GCA_002391545.1 Candidatus Fermentithermobacillaceae bacterium UBA3907
TTCGTAAGGCATTTCGTAAGGCACATGGTAAGCGCCACAACCTCCATGAGTAACTCCGAGAAGTCGCACCCATCCAACCCGAATCATATCACTTATGATGGAAGAGCCCAATTGCTTCGCAAACGTATCCTTGTGTAAACTATGAGTGATCCTGAGTGATCGTCAAAGTGAGATTCAAGGAATCTTAGGTTCAGTATAGATCCAGCCAAGCAAACATAAAACGATAGGAAGTATGAGGAAAGTCAGGAGGGACAGCATGAAAAATGGCCTAGAAGGAAGCACGAGAACCGTCCCCATGCTTCCAGATAAAGGCAAAAGACCCACTGTGAGATATCTGACCGTAACGTGTCTGGTTATACTTCTGTTATCAACTTTGGTGTATTGCCAAAGGGTCAAGTCGTTGAAATCTACAATCGAAGAACAGAAAGCCACAATATTAGACCTTGAGAATCCATTGGATCAAGCGCTTCAGGATCTAGAATCTATGAAACTAGAGGTTGGCAAACCACACAGTCCCATCTCAGATATGAGCATCGAAGAAACATATGGGCTCGTAAATCTGGCTGATCTAGATCCCAACCTTGTTATAGATCTGAGGTATAAGACCACAGACAATTTCACTGGTAGACAAATATATCCCGACAGTGCAATAGGTCTTCTCCGCAAGGAAACAGCAATGAAACTAAAGAAAGCTAACGAGATTTTTCAAAAAGATGGCTACAAGATAAAAGTCCTCGATGCATATAGGCCACAACACATTCAGTACATGCTTTGGTATTTTCTGCCTGATCCAAATTTTGTGGGTGACCCTGCAAGAGGCTCGAAGCATAACCGCGGCGCATCGGCTGACATAACTTTGCTTGATGAATTCGGAAACGAACTGGAGATGGGCACTGCGTTCGACGATTTTACTGAAAAAGCAGCTTTTAACTATCCTGGTCATACAGAAACAGCCTTGAAGAACATGAAGTACCTGCGTGACGTGATGGAAAGTGTCGGATTCGAGGGAATAGCAACTGAATGGTGGCACTTCGATGATGTGGATTGGCAGGACTATGATTTGCTTGATGTAGGATTTGACGCTTTTCGCTAGGAAATATGGGGACGGTTCTCATGCTTCTATCATGCAAGAAGCATGAGAACCGTCCTTACCTTTCCGTGATATAATCGACGTAGTTTTGGATTCGGGGAGATATAGCTTTGCCGGATGAGAGCGTAAACAAGCCTAGCGTTTCGACTAAGAAAGCCGCGCTAACCATAATGATCGTAACCATAGTGTCTAAGATTTTTGGTTTTGCAAGAGACCTGACCCTATCATATTTCTATGGTGCCAGTGATATCAGCGATGCTTATTTGATTTCCATCGCTATCCCCGGGAGCATTTTCAGTTTCATCGCTTCAGGACTATCTGCTGGATATGTTCCCATGTATACCAGAATTTCTAAAGAGCAAGGGGTTGAATCTGCCGATAGGTTTACCAGCAATCTCGTCAACGTATTATTTGTGATCTGCACGTTGATTGTTTTGGCAGTCCTCATATTCGGAGGACCCATAGTAAGGGTATTTGCTTCCGGATTCAAGGGTGAAACCTATAATCTAGCAGTAACGCTCACAAGAATGACTGTAGTATCTGTATATTTTGCAGGTCTAGTATCGGTTTTTAGCGGATATCTTCAGATAAAAGGGAATTTCGCAGTTCCGGCTTCTGTAGGTTTCCCTATGAATTTTTGCGTAATCATTTCTATACTAATGAGTTCTTATTTTGCCAATCCAAAAATCCTCGGCATAGGATACATTATAGCTGTTGCCTCTCAGTTCATCCTGTTTATGCCTTTTTTGCAGCGGAAGGGATACAGACACACAGCCATCTTTGACCTGAAAGATGAACATATCATCAACCTAGCGACTATAATGCTACCCCTTATAATTGGAAGTTCCATCAACCAAATTAACGTATTCATAGACAGAACAATGGCTTCTCGATTGGCGGTAGGAGGCATTTCTGCTTTAAACTACGCCGACAAGGTAAATAGCTTCCCGCTAGGCCTTTTTGTCCTTCCTATCACTACAGCTCTGTACCCGGCCATATCTCGGATGGCTGCAGAAGAAGACATGCCGAGATTTAAGAAGTCTATAGCAGAAGCGGTGACATCCATTAATCTGTTCACCCTGCCTTCGATGGTAGGAGCGATGGCTTTTGCAACTCCCATTGTCTCTCTTCTATTTGGTAGAGGTGCCTTCGACCAAAGCGCGATTCACATGACGTCTCAAGCGCTATTCTTCTACTCAATAGGCATGGTGGGATACGGATTGAGGCTTCTAGCCACCAGGGCGTTCCACTCACTGCAAGACACGGTGACTCCAATGATAAACGGAGCCTTGGGAGCAGGTCTGAATATCATTTTGAACATAGTCCTATCGAGATACATGGGCTTATCTGGATTGGCGTTGTCTACGGCTTTGACCGCGTTGTTTACCACAGGACTTTTGTTCTTAAGCTTGAGGAAAAAAATAGGGCCTTTCGGTATGAAACAAGCCCTGATTTCTTTCTTAAAGACCCTCGTAGCTTCGGTAATAATGGGAGCTGTAGGCCTTGTTTGCTTAAACAACCTAGGCCCTTTAATGAGCCCTAATATATCCGCCTTGATTTCTTTGGCCATTGCGTGTGTAACTTATGCTATCGCCATATATTTTTTGAAAATCCCGGACGTAGAAGTAATGATCGATGCCCTAAAACGCAGACTAGCGTTAAGCTCGAAAGATTAGCCTGCCAATCCCAAAATCGAAGTCTCAGGCAAGGAGCCGAACAACGAGTTTATCAGTTTATCCTATGCTACCAATCCATCTGTACGTCAGACCAGGTACCTTTCGTACAGTTCTCTTAGTTCAGGATCAGTTTCTTTATCCAATAAAGCTTGGTTTTCTTTCCGCCAATACCTCTTGAACTGGATTCCTCCTTTTAATGGCCCTTCTCCAATTAGACTCAATCCTTCATCGATATACGCTTTATTGATACTGTGCGAGCGCTCATAGACTTCTCGGTCACTACTTCCGCTTGATGCCAAAGCAAGCAACTGGCTTTGATATTGGGTGCGCAAAGGAACAAGCCGATCTTTGTTGGCCTCGTAATCCTTTAAAGCTGTCCTAAAAAGCAGATTATTGTATTTCCATCTCTTTACCCCGGCATCTTCTTCCTCCAAATAATGAAACCCCAGTTTGAGAGGTTTAAAAAGCTGAACTTCAGGGTTTGGACCTTCTGTATACCAAATAAGTTGGGAGGTATAGTCGTAAAACAAAGAAGCCGTAGTTTGAGAGCTCACTAAGCCTCCGGCTATCATACATATATTCCTCATAGTCGCTACCCGGCTAGTATGGCGGTCTTGCAGTACCGCCATGGCGTCTTTAAGATCATAATTTTCTTTCTGCATAAGTTCTCTGCCCCTGTTTTCCCTGTGGTACGCTCCTGCGAAGTATGAAACTAGAGGATTTATGAAATGTTTTTCTAAATTTTGGACCTTGCCTTTCAGACCCGACGAAATTTCATCAAAGTCGTCCTTAATTGAGATCTTATTGCTAATATTATAGTTTCCCCTAAGTTTCTTATATGCCCAATCGCGATTAACCGTATCCAAAATATAACCTTCTTCGGAATCAGTGATCAAATAGCTATTGTGGTAATAAAGGGGATGCTCGTAGCCGCCGTTTCCTCCTTGACCATATTTTTCTGTATTTTCTATCAAGATCTCAAGAGCTTCCCGTGAGCTCGAGCTGAGTTCGAGAGCCACCCTCAAATGATCCATTCCCAGAACCCCAATCTTATCAACTTTCGGTTTATTGAAGGTTGCCTCATTGCCGATGGCAACCCCTTTTTCATTGACGCCCATTTCAGCGCCCCACATCCACGATGGTTTTGACAGCCAAGTAGCATACTTTACCTCGTACGAAGGCATTGATACGTAGGTTTTCGGGTGACTAGTTTTTCCCGATGGAACGAAAAACATATACTGAGGTTCATTAGGGTCCCGATCGCTGTTTTTGAGAAAAAATGCGCTAGCTCCGCTTCCATGTTCCTTCACGTAGAACGTATCACACATACTTACTCCTCCTTCATCCTCAGAAGCATGGGGACGGTTCTCATGCTTCTCCTATCAACGGCTCCATCACAACAACATCCAGATGCATGCCGCACGCGGAAGCATCACCTAAGCCGAAGTGGCACGTGTCCAAGATACTTTCGTCCACTCCTATAATCCCTGTAGGACTCATCATAGATAGCCCATGACCCAACTCAACTAAAAGACGGCAGTCGCGAGGAAGGGCAAATAGTTTCTCTTTCAATTCCCTTCCCATGCTCCCGCCCTCTATATTTGCTACGTAACCCTCTTCTACATCCAAAATTACTGGGCTGTTTACAAGCCCAAATTCACCCATCAACTCGCCCATATAATAGAGTTGTCCCACTGTAACATCAACCGCGATACGTCCATTCGCAGAGCCAGGAATTATTTCTGCAAAGATCTCTGACGGTGGTAGAAAAGCCATATCGCCATCCCTCATAATCTCATGCATACACGTGCTAGTTTTCCCTATCTTCAATGTAATATCTGTGCCAGCAGGGCTCCACACGTGGATTTTATCGCCTGGATTAAATCTCTCCATCTCGCGAATTTTGCTGTAAACAAGATTTTTCGGGGTCTCCAAACCTTCAAAAAGCGACTCTTCAGGTATATCCAGCCTCACGAATGCATATTTTGCTTGTAGTCCTTTCGGCTTTGCGAAGGGAGAAAATACCTTATTTGCTCCTTTATCTACGAAAGTGTCAAGAGAAAGAAGTACTATCACCAAATCAGACGGTGAAAGCCTCAATAGGCGCTCCTTTACGTACTCATCACTTGACAGATTTACGATGCTGCATTGGTTTAAGATTTGGTCTTTTATCTTCGTCGCCAAGTCCAGTCGGTTCCCATCTGTTACGATGGTCACAACGCTGTCGGGGGCCAAGTTGCACCATTTTTTGGTCAAAAGATTTGCGCCCAATAAAGGTGCCTCCTTCTAGAAATGAATGCCAAATGAATGCCGAAAGAACTGCCCAATCTGTTGTCTCCATGATGACCCCTAGAGCACCGTAAACATAACGCTCCGAACCTGAATGAACCTCAACGCGCCTCAATGGGCCTTAACGGGCCTTAACGGGCCTTAACAAGCCGGCTGAACCCCATAAGAAACTCGATGATAAAATCGCACCCTAAACCATCCGTGCGCCCCAGGCCCATCTAGCCTCGTCCATCCTATATCCTACGCGATCCCTACTCGCCCTTTTG
>DGFF01000047.1:15330-16600 GCA_002391545.1 Candidatus Fermentithermobacillaceae bacterium UBA3907
AGCACGAGAACCGTCCCCATGCTTCAATTTACTGTTGTTGTAATCATGCTGTAGTAACTGCTATCTTCAGGGCTTACGAGATAAACTCTTATTGTAGCAGGTTTATGCCCCTTGAGTTGTTCGGGATTGAGAGCATAGCCAAATGCTCCCCAGCCGAGACCATTCGTCGACGTGCTGTAATCTGCGATAATGACTTCACCTTCATCTGAAAGCACATCTAGGTTCACTGTGGCTTCAAAGGCTGTAGCAAGTCCTAGGATGTAAACAGGTTCATCTCCCAACGTAACCTCGGGTTCTGGAGAGATGATTACTACTGAAGTGTTTCCGCGTATCCCTCTCATCCTCCCAATGGCTGTAGCTGCCTCTCCCCGTTTGAGCCCGCCTTTAGGCTTAAACGTTTTGTCAGGGTAGCCATTTAGAAGGCCGCGAGCCACCGCCTCTTGGACTGCGTCTTTAAAAACATCTTTCACCTCGGCAAAATCAGTAAAAGTAGTCTCGCCAGAACTCGATGGCTCTTCGCCTTTCATATCTAGATAAATGTCATGGGCCTGTACTAGGATAAATGCCATTTCTTCTCTGGGTATTGTCTCATCTGGGGCGAAACTATCCCCGTAGATATCTGGATCAATTATTTTTGCCGCCAATGCTGCCTTTAAATAGGGGTTGATCCAATGCTTCTCTGGTACATCGCCAAACGGAATGTTTTGTTCCGGTGCATCCTTTGCGCCACAACATTCAACTGCCATTTTCAAGAATTCTGCCCTTGAAACGTACTTTTCCGGTTTGAAAGTCTGATCTTCATATCCATTCACCACATCAAGCAACTGAAGAGCTCCCACGTATCCACCAGACCAGTGCTGTTCAACATCTTCTAAGGGCACAAACCTGTACCCCCAATTGTCACTCAGCGGCAAACTAGTGTCCACATGACCTGCTAACGATTCGGTAGGCTCTCCCTCGATCAGTATCTGCACCCTGTCTATATTTTCAAATTGACAGACCGTAGAAACTATACCGGCTACCGCAGCCAATTCTCCTCCTGATCCCACTGACATGTGTCTTATAGCGTCGCTAAAGTTCACAGTACACAAATCATCCTTCACCGAAACTGATAGCACCTCTGTATCGGTGGGAAACATGGGGTAGATAATATCGCTGCCAGGTATCCCTTTGATAAGCACGTTCAATGCTTCCTTAATAAGATCAGTAATAAGATCAGTCGTTTGAGGCACAGTATACTTCACTGGAAACACGTAAATACCACTTTGCA
>DGFF01000047.1:16802-16977 GCA_002391545.1 Candidatus Fermentithermobacillaceae bacterium UBA3907
AACCTCTCAGGATGTCTCTTAAAAACACAACTTCGCTCTTTCATAAGTCATCTCTCTTTCTAAGGTCATTCAAACCAGTAACGAGAAACCACTGTGTCGACTAGGTTCAATCTAGCCATAGTTATATCGTTTGACCCAAAACCAGGATATTCCTGCTTACCTTCAAAATAACATT
>DGFF01000086.1 GCA_002391545.1 Candidatus Fermentithermobacillaceae bacterium UBA3907
TTTTCTCCAAATCCATTAGGGGGCTAACTAGCCATCGTTTCGCACTCAACTCGTTGTTAATTAGTCAGCCAAGTGTTCTGATTATATCGAATTGCTAACGGATTGCTCGATCGGTTATTGTTGCATTTTGCCCATAACTTAGCTTGTAGGAGGGATAGCAATGAACATAGTAAATGAAAAAGTGTATCACAAACGGTACGGCGTAGGGGTGGTGGTTTCCCATGAAGGAAATAAGATAACGGTAGATTTTAGGAAAAAGACTGCGGATTTTATCTTTCCCAATGCTTTTGAAAAGTTTCTTACAGCACAAGATGTGGATCTGCATGAGCAGATTTTAGAACTCTATAAAGCACTAAAGCATGAGAAAGAAATAGAAAAGCAGAGAAAGTTTTCGGGACTGGCAGACACAGAACGAAAAAACAGCTCGCCCGAAGAGAGACGGCGTAGGCCAGTGAGTACAGCAAGGCAAAGGCGAGATCATCGTTCCAATATAGCATTTAAGTGTACGTACTGCGATGGAGGTGCTTCTAATCACGGAGTTGGTTTTAGAGGTGTCTGCAGCGATCCGGTAGTTGAGCATAATGTGAAGAAAGCCAAACGTGTATGGTGCAGTAATGAGGACTCCTTCTGTCGTCAATATCTGGAAGGATACTTGACCCGGGAAGAACTTGATGGAAAATTTCTGAATGGTGAGTCTACATGTTATGAGAATAGGATGTTAATAGATTGGCGAGCTTGTGCAGGTTGGTATCATTCTGGCCATCGACAAGGACAACCGATGCGGTTGAAACAAGTACAAACTGATAGTCTATGTGTTCTGACTACGCGATGTCCTAATCAGCCTGAAGAGACCCGTTTCATATTTGCTGTATTTCTCGTAGATTATTTTGATGAGGGAAATGGGCTGGAGGAAGGTTTTGTGAGTGCTCATCCACAGTTCAGGATCGAACTCACACCTAACGAGGCCAATAAAATGCCGTTTTGGGAATATCACGCTAATGACAGCGATCCAGAAAGACCTTTCTGGGGTTCCGGTTTACATAGGTACTTTAATGATGCAATGGCGGTTCAGATCCTTCAGGATTTGGTAGAAATCAAAAAAGGAACCGCTGATGAGGAGTTAGTTGTGGCCTTTCTTACTCACTATGCAAGTGTCCACTGCATTGATACCGATTCAGTCCCGTCTAAGCGTGGGGCGCTGCTGTTGAAGAAGAGCGGAAATGTCGGCAAGAATGCATGATTATCAGATGTTTGACATTTTATACAGAGTCATGGTCTTGGTCGAGGAGGTGAGACTATGGACTCAATTCACTTAAATCAGGTGAACTGCTCGTTTCACCTAGATAATAGGTTGCGTCACTCCCCAGTTTTTTGATAATCGCATCACGAAGACCGGTAGCTTCGCTATACTTATAGGAAATAAATGTTTTGTGTGCCATAACGGCGGGGAGGCAACAAAGCGATCAAGGCCGGCATACTGGCCAGCCTAGGTGAAGAAGACCACCCTCTTGTCCAGGAGCAGGTTAACATGGCCCTTACTTATTTGAGAGATTCACTGGAGCACAAGACCATCGACGACTTCTCCACAACGAACAAGAAAGGGATCCGGTATTACAAACCGGACGCGCACTTCCCCGGCGCCACTCACATCGGTATACTTTGCAGCACGCAAAGCTGGAGGACTCCCGAGAACTACGAACTGGTGAAGAAATCCATAATTCACTGCATAGAGTTAATGAAATACGTTGATGTGTATATTACGTTTAAAGCTAAGACGCATTTTGTCGGGCCCTTTAACTTCAACTGGCAGTTGGCGGGCTCCAAGATTGAAAACGTGCAGCGAGATTCGTACGCGCTTGTCTGGTGGCTGCGCAACCCGGATGGGCTGGGGCGTCTCGGGGTGGTCCGGGACATACCCGATTTCAAGGCGGCCTATGATTACCTGTACGATTTGGTCATAAGCGGGGACCTGCTGAACAAACAGACGGAGATGAGCTTGAAACGCTTCAGGGACATCATTGCCATCGAGGACAGCTGGCGCAGCGAGAAGAGTGTCTTCTGCGATGTGTTTTTCCACGGCTTGAATGCTTTGAATAATGCCGGATACGAGATTTCGGACATCTAGGCGGGAGGTGGGGCGGTATAGGGGACGATTCCCTGTCCCACCCCTTACTCAAAGTGCAAGGAGGGCTCAAACCATATGAACCGAATGTGTTTCAAAGACCGCGCGGAGTTTAGGTAGTGGCTGAAAGAAAATGCCCTTTCAGACCAAGGAATTTGGATTGTATTACGATCCCAAAGTCCATGCTGTTTGGCATATTCCACCTTTGCCCTGCCGAAGTCAGTCATCAAGCCTTTTTTCTCGAGGGCTTCCACGAGCTTCTTGTTCTTCTCCGACCAATTGTTGTTTTTATTCCGCTGTTTGAAATATTTCATGTAGGTGTTTTCGTCAATGCTTTTGATCTGCCCGTCAATCCAGCCAAAACACAGCGCTTCTTCCAGCGCCTCGCCGGCCTTAAGCGTTTCCGCGGATTTTTGTTTGCTGAAGCCGTTGTCCTGCTCGGCGGTTTGATGTTTGCTGCCGGTTTTGTTGTTGCCGGACTGCTCCGCTTCTTCCTCTCTCGCATTGAGTATTCCCTGTCTCTTATACACATCT
>DGFF01000041.1:0-525 GCA_002391545.1 Candidatus Fermentithermobacillaceae bacterium UBA3907
AGATGTGTATAATCTGGATCTCCTACACCCATATCGACCACATGATCAACTGCAGCCATAATATCTTTGAAATCGCTACCGCCCCAATCGCCACCGCACGCATAGGCAAACTTCTGCCCGTACGATTCGGAGCCGCGGGGATTTACATATACTACAGCATATCCCTTGCTAGCAAATATCTGGCACTGAAACATGAAAGCGGAACCGTACGTTCCATGAGGACCACCATGAATGAAAAAGACCGTCGGATATTTCTTGCCCTTTTCATAGCCTGCAGGATAAATCAACCACCCATCGATGTCCCAGCCCTCATCCCCTTTATAGGTGAAACGTTCACAACAACCTAGATCAACTTCCTTCAGCCACAAATTGGACTCGAGAAGCTCAGTCAGCGCTGAATCTTTTTCATCAAAATTGAACATGTACAGACTATCGGTTTCTGACGGAGATCCTACTTGCAGGATCGTCTTACCACCGCCTACCCGTAAACCTAGAACGTTTCTCAATGGGTCATGCCACAAGCAC
>DGFF01000041.1:773-1087 GCA_002391545.1 Candidatus Fermentithermobacillaceae bacterium UBA3907
CGGGAAGCGAAAAAACTTCGCCAACTTCTAGTCTATGAAGAAAATCTTCCACCTCAAGCACCCACAAACTAGCGCTTGTTGAACTACCATAGGATCCATCGGTACCTACAAATGCGATTTTGCTACCGTCGGGGGACCACATTGGACACCTAATATACCCTTTGCNNTCTTCGTCCTTCCAAGCAAAAGGCAGATCTTCCCCAATGTAACTTACGTCAGAGCTCACGTGATCGCCAACAGGCCTGTCTAGGTCCTGGGTTACGTTGTGAGCGTCTGCAAGACACAAAGGGGCGGGAAGCGAAAAAACTTCGCCA
>DGFF01000041.1:1363-23521 GCA_002391545.1 Candidatus Fermentithermobacillaceae bacterium UBA3907
TGGACACCTAATATACCCTTTGCCATCTAAGATTTGGATCATCCTACCAGTAGATACCTCAACCAGCCATAGATCTTGCTTCTCCATATAATCTGCATCATCGCATCTTAGAGCTGTGATGACCAAATATTTGCCGTCTGGAGAAAATCTGGGTTCGACATGATCATAATCACCACAGGTAAGCCTGCGTACATTACCTTCAATCTCTCCTGATTCAGGTTGTGCATCAGGCACCGAAACTACGAAAATGTGGCTTCTAAGATCACCTAGATAACCAACACCGTCGAAACGATACGTAAACCGATTTATAACTTTCACATCTGAAATCCGCTCGTGAGCCGAATTATCTTTTCCTTCGGGCACATGTTTATCTAAGAGTGCCTGTTTAGCCTGATCTTCGGCGCGTTTTCTATCCCAATCAGGAGCACCAGGGTATGGAACCCATGTGTAACTTTTAGTGAAAGCCCTAGACACAAAAACGATGAACCGGCCATCGGGAGACCACACTGGAGGCCCCATCACACTTTGCTCCGTTTTTGCAAGCCACGGCTCACCTCCCTCCGCTTCCATTATCCATATCTGAGCCTTACCAGAACGATCAGACACGAAAGCAAATCTTTTCCCATCAGGTGACCACCTAGGAAACCTATCTTTACCTGACGCAGTGAGTTTCTTAGGTTTACCCCCTTCAGTGTCGACCATCCAAATATTAGTCAGTTCACCATCTTCCTTTTTATCTGCCTGGGCTGCCACAAAAAGGACCCTAGAACCGTCGGGCGATATGTGGGCATCCCCATGCTTTCTGAATTTATAGATGTCTTCGGGTGTAAGCGTTCTCGGCATTTAACTCCCTCCCCCATATTAAGTTGGATCTAAAAAACCTGGGTCTTCTGTATACACTTCTTTCGCTTAAACTCCCGTTTTCTCCTTGCTCAAAGACCGCTCATAGTAACATAGGATATTCCTACATCCTGAAGTACAATGATACTAAGCACATATGAGCAGGAAAGAACAGGAGGTTATTTGCACATGCCAATTGAGTTCAGACTTGAACGCTTATCCAGACACAGATTTGAAAAGCAAGCTTTCGACAAGGCCATATTGGTAACTGGTGCGACTGAAAACCATGCCTACCATCTGCCTATGGGAACAGATACATTTGCCGCGTATGGGGTTGCCGAACAGGTAGCCGCCAAGACTCCAGGAACCCTTCTATTGCCGCCAATTCCTTTTGGCGTAAGCGACGGTCTCATGCCCTATCCTTTCACCATAACTGTTACGCCAGAAACTATGGCTCAAGTTATATTCGAGATCATAGAATCATGCATACAGCAGGGGATAAGCCGTTTCTTGATCATAAACGGGCACGGAGGCAACAATTCTGCCATTGATATGGCGGCGCGAAAAATAAAAAAGACCTTCCCATCGGTGAAACTCGCTGCGTCCATGGCATGGTGGATCTCTGGACCTAGACTTTGCCCAAAAGGCACCTTCAGTGAGGATTACGGTATAGGACATGCAGGAGAGGCAGAAACTTCTGTAGCCCTTTATCTAGTACCTCACCTTGTTGATATGAATGTGGCTGAGGGCGAATGGCCTCAATCCCCAAGAGAAATAAAACTATTCACAACTATTCCTGAAACATCCAAAACCGGCGCTACTGGCGACCCCAAAAAAGCAACCTCTGAAAAAGGACGATTAATCGTTGAATGCTTGTCAGACTATTTGAGCAAGTTTCTCATAGAAATGGACAACACAGACTGGAACTTTGTGCGGGATGATTGGTCTTTTCTAGACGTCTAGGCGGATGAAATAATGGTGCCGGGGGCGGGACTCGAACCCGCACGGGCTCAAAGCCCAGGGGATTTTAAGTCCCCATTGTCTACCCGTTCCAACACCCCGGCTTTTCGCTAGATCTCTCGACGGGAACCCCGTCCTCCTCGTTTCGAGTCTACGTTCTTTTTGAGGTCTGCTTGACGCTCCTCGCTTTCTTTCATGAATCGAGCAACTTTCTCTTCAAAATCCGCCTTGTTACTCCGGGATTCAACAACAGAACGCCTTTGATAATCTGGATTAGCCTGTTTTATACTCAATCCTATTCTTCCCGAATCATCCATAGACAAGATTTTGACTTTAACTGTATCGTTCTTCTTCACATAATCGTTTATATCTTTTACATACTCATCAGCGATTTCAGAGATGTGAACCAACCCTGTTCTGCCATCGGGCAGCATCACAAATGCACCGAAATTTGTCACTCCAGTAACTACTCCCTCTACAATCGCTCCTACTTCGAGGGCCATACCTTGTACATTCCTCCTAGGTTATTTTGATAAATTTGACCATCTTTACGTGCAGCTTGATTGCATTTCCAGAATATTAGCAAGCGCTTGTATCTGTCAATACTATCTGCCAACGTACAACCTAGATATTATTCTAACTCTTTTGCCAATAAGATTCCACTTATACCGCTCATTGTGCTTATGCTCACAGGAAAACTTTTCTGATTCAATTCCCACTCTTTCTGAGATCTAAGCTAAACCCTCTGGTAGAAAATACGATTCTGTTATAAAATACATTTGTACAAAGTTTGTCCACAATTTGTGGATAGATTGTGGATAACTCAGGAGAACAACCATGCAGATCGAAATCCGCGGCGTCGAAAAATTAAGTTTTAGAGAACGACAAGTAGTAGTCCTAAAAGAAACTGGCCATTCAACCCAAGAAATAGCCGAGAGACTTGGACTGAGTCAGTCTACTGTAGCAACCCTATACAACAGAGCCAAAACCAAGGGCTACGAGGTTGTTATCGTTATTTCAGGTGATCCATTGAATCTGTTTGGCGGCGAAGAACCATTGGAGGAATAACCCATGCATAACACAGAACGCAAGAAAACCGGTGCCCGTAAATTCCGTGGCTTCTGGGTGCTCATTGCGCTTGTGGTGGTGAGCTTCGCAATAAGGCAGACAGAGGTCATACGTATAAAAAGACGGATTGAAGAGGTTAAGGCCGAAATTGACTATTTGCGCATTTCTAATAACGCCTTGGAACAACAAATCGAAATAATGAAAACGCCTGAGTACATCGAAGAAATTGCCAGAGAAAAACTGGGGCTGGTTATGCCTGGAGAGGTACAGTATATACCTATCAAAAACCATACTAAAGAATAATCACAAATAGTCTGGCTCGAGAGCTTCAGCATCGGATATATTGGACACATCTGTTGAGGATAAGTTTTTGTATAGCGATGGGGCAGTTTTTTTGTCAGCGCTTTCAGCCAACCCTGTAACTTCTACAACAATCTTTCTGGAACCGTAATTGACTTCTATAATGTCGCCTACGTCTACATTAGTTGAGGGCTTGGCAGTACGACCATTTTTCTTAACGTGGCCACCGTTGCAAAGCTGCTGAGCCAAATTCCTACGCTTAACTATTCGCGTAACTTTTAAGTACTTATCTAATCGCACTGCCAACCCTCTCAAATCTTAAACGAAATTACTCGATCTTTCCGCTTACGGCGTCCTTTAAACCTTTACCTGGCTTGAAAACAGGTACCTTCCCTGCGGGGATTTGGATAGGCTCCCCTGTACGTGGATTGCGGCCTTCACGAGCCGCCCGCTCTCTCACGCTAAAAGTGCCAAACCCCAGTATGGCAACTGGCTCATCCTGGGCGAGGCTTTCCTGAACTACTTCGATGAAACCGTTTATTGCCTTCTCTGCGTCCTTTTTCGTTAACCCCGATTTTTCCGCTACCTTAGATACAAGTTCTGATTTGTTCACTTGATGGATCCCTCCGTCTGATAATTTTATTTGACTTACATACGGAAATCCCTTTCCCACTATAAAACACCTGGCTGAGTCGTATAGCATCATTTGGTGTAATCGTGGCCCTAAAAGCCCAGAACTACTGTATTTTACATTCTAGTTGTTAGTTTACCATCAAAAGCCTTAAGTTACATCACATATCTCATATATTTTCACGTTTCTTTGCCCGTTCCCACAACGCATCAAGATAATCTAGCCCAACATCTTCAATGTTCAGGTTTTCCTGCTCCAGATATGACTCAACCTGCCTGAATCTTTGCCCAAATTTATCGATAGCGCTTGAAAGGGCAATTTCTGCATCAACACCCAGGTGCCTTGCCAAATTTACACATGCGAAAAGGAGGTCCCCAATTTCTTCTGCTATTTTTTCGCCATCGCCGTTTTCATAAGCTTCTTTAACTTCTGAAACTTCCTCTTCTACTTTTTCAAAAACCCCCTGGCAGTCAGACCAGTCAAAGCCAACCTTAGCTGCTAAAGTTTGCTGCTCCTGGGCTCTCATAAGAGCAGGAAGCCCTTTGCTAACCTCATCCATGAGAGATTGCCCCTCTTGGTATCGTCCAGGCTCCTTACGCTTTATTTCCGCCCACAGTTTCTCAACCTCTTCAGGGCTTTCCGCGTTAAGATCTCCGAAAACGTGGGGGTGCCTCCTTATAAGTTTGTCTGATATGCCATTTAGTACGCCGTCAAAAGTAAAATCTCCTTTTTCCTCACCTATAACAGCGTAAAGACCAACCTCCAGCATGAGGTCACCTAGTTCCTCTTGAAGGTCACCTGGATCTTCTTTCACAGCAGCCAGGGCGACTTCATATGCCTCTTCAAGAAGAAAGGGCACGAGCGTCTCATAAGTTTGGGCTCGATCCCATGGACAACCTTCAGGCCCTCTCAGTTTTCTAACAATGGATGTAAAACGCTGCCAGGCGTCTTCCAAAGGTGTACCTCCTCATTTTTGACTTAGGTGATCCAATAAAACATTTGCTATTTTAAGAGCCCTCTCTAGGGCCATATCCGCTGTCTCACTAGATAATATCACGTTTAGAGTAGAAAACTTTCCATCAAACCAACTTCCCGGAAACTCTCTGCTTATAGACTGTATTTTATCAAAAGGAAATAGATGGGGGACCTCCGCCCTAAAGGACAATCGCTGCTTCTCCGAAAAGAAGTCTCCTGTATAGTAAGATACGTAGGTTATACCTAAAAGCGCGCACATTATTTTCAACCTGGCCACATCCAACAAGTTGCGCGCTTCTTTTGGCAGATCTCCATACCTGTCTTCCAACTCTACCTCAATATCGTTTATGGTATCCAAATCTTGAGCCCCTGCTATGCGCTTGTAGAAGGCAAACCGGGTTTTAGAATCTGCAATGTAAGATTGGGAAAAGTAGGCATCGCACGGTATATCGACTGTTGCAGACATTTGTTCAGGCGCCTTTATGGTCTCTCCCTTTAGGTTCTTTACAGCTTCGTCAAGAAGCCGTATGTACATGTCATATCCTACTAGCTCCATGAAGCCATGCTGTTCAGGACCGAGAAGATTCCCAGCGCCCCTTATCTGCAAATCGCGCATGGCTAACTTAAACCCAGATCCCATGGAACTGAAATCGCGTAAAGCGGCAAGCCTTTGTTCTGCTTCTTGGGTGAGTACTCGAGACTCATGGTAGGTAAAGAATGCGTATGCGATCCTATTAGACCGACCTACCCTGCCTCTTAACTGATACAATTGAGCCAATCCAAGTTTGTCGGAATCTTCCACTATCAGGGTATTTACGTTGGGAAAATCAAGGCCTGACTCTATTATAGTTGTGGACACAAGCACATCATATCGACCCAGCAAAAAGTCTCGCATAGTTCGGGCAAGTTCCTTTTCTCTCATTTGCCCATGGGCTACCCCAATCCTGGCTTCCGGAACCCACGTCTGCAGTTTATGAACTACCCTGCTTATAGACTGCACCCTGTTATGGACATAGAAGACTTGTCCTCCCCTGCCCATCTCCCTGCGAACAGCCTGGGCTATTAACCCAGGATCATAGGGTATAACGTACGTCTCTACAGGAAACCTTCCCTCAGGAGGAGTTTCAATAATGCTCACATCCCTCAAACCTGTAATGGCCATGTTTAATGTCCTGGGGATAGGCGTGGCAGTAAGGGTTAACACGTCACAGGTAACCGACATCTGTTTTAACCTTTCCTTATCTGCTACGCCAAACCTGTGCTCCTCGTCTATAATCAAAAGTCCTAGGTCCTTAAACTTCACGTCTTTGCTTAGCAATCTGTGGGTTCCCACAACTATATCAACTGCACCTAGTTTTAGGTCATTTAGTATCTTCTTCTGTTCAGCAGGCGTGCGAAAACGGCTAAGCACCTCTACTGAAATTGGATAATCTGCAAACCGCCTGGTGAAAGTGGTGTAATGTTGTTCGGCAAGGATTGTAGTAGGAACTAAAACCGCAACCTGTTTTGACTCCATAACCGCCTTAAAAGCGGCTCTCATTGCCACCTCTGTTTTTCCATAACCAACGTCGCCGCAAAGAAGCCTGTCCATGGGATAAGGTTTCTCCATGTCTTCTTTTATTTCTGCAGTGGCCACAAGCTGGTCTTCGGTGTCTTCATATTCAAAAGCATCCTCGAATTCCTTTTGCCATACGGTATCAGGAGAATATGCATAGCCCTGGCGAGATTTCCTCTGCGCTTCGACAATCAAGAGATCTTTGGCCATTTGTTCTATAGACTTGTTGACCCTAGTCTTTATCCTTTGCCATTCCCCACTGCCAAGCCTTTGTAAACGAGGCTTGGCTCCTTCTGGTCCAACGTATTTTTCAATCATATGTACCTGGTCTACGGGAATGTATAAAGCATCGTTCCCTGCATATTTAATGTGAATGTAATCTCGGCTAGCATTATCTACAGTCTTGTTCTTGATCCCCATAAACTGACCTATTCCATGATTGACATGAACCACATAGTCTCCTACAGAAAGATCCTGCCAATCCAGGGTCGCTCTTTTGGCTTTTGGTTTTGTTCTACGTACTTTCTGCCCACCATATACCTCGTTCTCAGTGAAAATGCAAAGGTCTAAAGAGGGGCAATTAAAACCACTTTCGCCAGTTGCTATGGCCAAGGTCACTATTCCTGGCTGTGGGCGCTCTAAAATGTCATCTTGGATAGAAATAGGTACCTCTTCTTTTTCAAGCCATCTATGTACAGCGGTACGCCTTTCTTCATTCCCAACCAAAAGGACGACCCTCATATCATCAGACAAAAGTTCCTGAATTTCTTTCACCATGTCTTGCCATCTTCCAGCAAAACTCACCTGGATTTTAGTTTCCGCCTCGACTATCTCCTTAGGATTAAATCCTGGGTAACCTCTTGGAAAAGGAGCAAAACATAAGGAACAATCCTTCAACCTTGGTTCGATGAAAGCCGCAGGAAAATACACTGATGCATCCTCAGATTCCATAGCGCCAGCTATTATCCTGGCAGACGCTATTTCCGTTCCTATCTTTTCGAACTCCTTTAGAGATTCTAAACAACTATCGATCCCGTCAACCAACACCAAAGGTGGTTGTTTGAAATAGTCGAAGATTGTAACGCCTTCATTTCTGCCATCGTCTACAGCCAGAACATCTAACGCAGGAACCAAATACGCTTGTTTGATCTTTTCAAGTGAAACCTGGGTTTCAGGATCAAATATCCTAATAGAAACTATCTCATCTCCAAAGAACTCCAGCCTATAAGGATATTCAGAGATAGGGGGAAACACGTCTAGTATCCCGCCGCGAAGGCTCACCTCACCTTTGGTTTCTACAGAATACACCCGATCGTACCCAAATTTGACCAAGGTCCTTACCAGATTTTCAGGATCTGACATAGAGCCCAAAGTTAGACATAAACACCCTTCTTCAAATTTGTCCCTAGGCATAATCTTTCGCATAAGCGCAACTGCAGGCATAACCACAATGGGGGCTGGATCGTCTTGAGATACTAAATTTGCCAAAACCGAAACCCTTGTGCATATGGGCTCTTTGTTATCTAGACGTTCAAAAGGCATTACCTCAGCAGCCGGGAACAAAAACACCCTCTCAGAACCTAGAAGATCGCAAAGTTCTTTGTACGATATTACCGCCTCTTCTGGCTTGGGGTGAATTAAGACCGCAGGTAAACTGGCATTATGATAAATAGACGCACAGTAAAAGGTGCGAGCGTACTCTTGAGCGCCTGTGAAAAGCACTGGCGTTCGATTGCTCAAGATTGCATCGGTGGTTTTTGAAACGCTATTTGAGCCGCAAAACAAATCTAATAATCCGAAATGAGGCATTACCTATTACCATACTCCTCAAGATCCAAACTACGATTGTAACGGTTCATCGCTTCATCCAAGCCCAGGACCAGGGAATCCAAGACTCCGCAGGCAGCAGTTTCTACGAGGAAAGACAGCAATTCCTGGTCATCAAAAGGACTCAACACATATTCAGCAGGATCAATGCCTGGATCGGGTCTCCCTATACCAATTTTTAGCCTGGCAAAACTATAGTCACAAATAGCGTCAATAATAGATTGCACCCCTTTGTGTCCTCCTGAACTCCCATTATACCTAAAACGAATTTTGCCAAAGGGGAGATCCAAATCATCATGAACCACTAGCAAATCTTTGCACTCAATCGGGAACTCTTTAAGCAGCTCTGCTACTGCAATTCCACTCCTATTCATATACGTTTTAGGTTTAGCCAAAATAACTTCAATCAACTGACCCTCGAATTCTTGAGCAATTTTCTCCACATAATAATCCCGAGGATCTATGCAGCCTACGGCTATGTCGTTGAAACCTTGTTCACAAAACTCGATGCCTAAACGCTCAGCCACTCGATCGACCACCATAAAGCCTACATTATGCTTGGTCAGCGCATACTTCTTCCCAGGATTTCCCAATCCCACTGCGCATTTCATTTGAACTGTCACCTATTTTTCCGTAGATCCTATCTATAATTCCTCGGGTTCGTCTACTTCCTCACCCTCTAGAATTTCAATTTCTAGTTCTTCTTCCTCTTCCTCTTCTTCTTCTAATACCATCCTCGGAACCGAGACCACAACCACTACTTCATCGGGTGGAGTCGTAATTTTTACACCTTCAGGAACTTCAATCTCGCCCACCAAGATCGTGTCACCAACCTGAAGGTCGGATACGTCTATCACAAATTCATTAGGAATATCACCAGGTAGACATTCAACAGATATTTCTCTGACCAGCCGTTCCAATACCAATCCCTGTTCAGCCAGCTTTTCTTCTCCAACTACAATCACCGGAACTTCTACTTTGACCACATCAGTCATGGAAATCTTGTGAAGATCTATGTGAATTATATTCCCTGTAATTGGATCCCGATCTATGGCTTGCACCATTACACTGCCTTCTAGTCCTAAACCCTCAACCTTAATCTTGTGAACATGACCCATGCTCTGAGACAATATCTTCCTCATTTCTTTAGAATCGAGGGCTATGGGAACAGAGTCGATATCTTTACCGTAAAGAATCGCCGGAACCTGCCCATTTCTCCTAAGAGCTTTGGCCGCTCCTGTGCCCACTTCTCGCGTCCTCGCCAATATTACTTCCTGATCCAAAATCCTCACGCCCCTTTATATCGCTGTTAGCGTCAAAACCATTCTTACCTGAACATAGTCGAAATAGATCTGCCCTCGTGAATTCTGACTATTGCATCGCCAAACATTTCAGCTACAGAAATAACTCTTACTGCTTCTTTCATATCATCTGCAATAGGTATGGTATCAGTTACTACTATTTCTCTCAAATCCGCATTCAGAAGAACGCTGGAAGCATTACCTGAAAACACCGGGTGCGTAGCGCAAGCCATTACAGATGCTGCGCCTTTTTCAATCAAAGCCGTAGCCGCTTGCACAATGCTCCCACCTGTATCAATTATGTCATCCAGAAGTATAGCATTTTTGCCTTCTACCATCCCAACAATATTCATCACTTCGGCGACATTAGGTTCAGGACGCCTCTTATCGACAAAAGCAACAGGAGCCCCTAGTCTTTCAGCCATATCTCTTACTCGAGCAATGCCGCCTGCATCAGGCGAGACCACCACCATGTCTTCCAGGTTCTGCATTATGAAATAGTCAGCAAGCAATGGTATTGCCGTAAGATGATCCACAGGAATATCAAAAAACCCTTGAATTTGCCCTGCATGCAAGTCCATGGTCAACACTCTATCTACGCCAGCGGTAACGAGCAGATTCGCTACGAGTTTCGCTGTTATAGGTTCTCTTCCCCTAGTTTTTCGATCCTGCCGCGCATAGCCATAATGTGGTATCACCGCTGTGATCCTGCTCGCAGACGCCCGCCTCAGAGCATCTATAATTATCAGCAGTTCCATAAGATTATCATTTACCGGATGGCACGTAGGTTGTACTACGAAGACGTCGCTGCCCCTTACATTTTCGTTGATTATCACCTTGATCTCACCGTTTGAAAATCTGCCGACCTCTATAGCCCCCTCAGGCACCCCCACATGTCGACAAATACTAGAAGCAAGCTCTTTATTGGCATTTCCTGAGAATATTTTTAGATCCTGGCCGCTGTACCGAAACAATTAATTTACCCCCTACTCCTTTTGCTTTTTTCGCTTTGCCACCCAACCGTCCTTGTTTATCTGCCGCTCCCTAGCTATCGCCAAAGATTCATCGGGCACATCATGATTTACAGTTGATCCTGCCGCTATAAACGCATCTTTTCCTACCCGCAAAGGAGCGATTAGGTTGGCATTGCACCCTATAAATGCGCCTTCTTCGATTATAGTATGGTGCTTCTTAAAACCGTCATAGTTGACTGTGACAACTCCAGCACCTATGTTAACGTCACTTCCAATGAAAGAATCTCCCAAATATGAATGATGATGCACCTTGGCCCCTGATTTTATTACACAGTTTTTTATCTCTGCAAAGTTTCCTATTGTAACGTGGGATTCAATAATACATTTCGGCCTTATATGCGAGTATGGCCCAATATTTACATTTTCGCCAATCTCTGAATCTTCCACTACTGAAAACTGGATGTTACAGTTTTTACCTATACAAGAATTGATAATGCAGCTAGACGGGCCTATGATACATCCTTCCCCTATTTCTGTATCACCACTTAAAATGGTGTTTGGTTCTATGATGCTATCTTTTCCTACATTTACCCCATAGTCTACGTAGGTATTGCCAAGATCTCGTATTGAGACTCCACAAAGGCACAACCGCTCCAGAATTCTCTGCCTGACCTGTTCTTCAGCATAAGCAAGATCATGTCTATTGTTTACGCCGTGGACAGTTGAACTGTCATCCCACATAAAGGGAAACACTTTGAAGCCGTCGGCTACTGCCATTTCTATGATGTCAGTTAAATAGAATTCGCCTTTTGCATTATCAGTGTTGAGGTTCGGAAGAAGTTTCGCCAGAAGTTCTCTTCTAACAAGGTATATGCCGGCGTTTATCTCGCTTCGGCATTTCTTACCATCGGAAATATCGCTAGCTTCCACTATTTTAAACACGTTGCCTTGGCTATCCCTCACTACGCGGCCGTAAGATCCTGGATCATCTACTTCAGTAGTGATAAGCGATAGATCTGCATTTTCTCCTAAGTGCGCATCAATGAATTGTTGAAGCATCTGTCCAGTAATAAGAGGGGTATCACCGCATAGTATCATTACATTTCCAGTTTCATCAGATATGTGTTCTAACGCACATAAAACGGCATGGCCTGTGCCAAGTTGCTCCTTCTGCCACGCAAACTCTATCCTGGGCTCTCCTTGGCATTGTGAGGCCCATTTCTCTTTTATGTGTCCGCTTATTTCCTCTCCCCTATGGCCTACTACAACAACTA
Organism: Candidatus Fermentithermobacillaceae bacterium UBA3907; assembly: GCA_002391545.1. Lineage (GTDB taxonomy): Bacteria > Bacillota > Sulfobacillia > Fermentithermobacillales > Fermentithermobacillaceae > UBA3907. The sequence goes on from DGFF01000041.1 coordinate 13,069, forward strand.
ACTTGTCAGGCTTTGCCTCTAGAGCGGCGTCGAGAACATAGTCTATCATCGACCTACCACAGATAGGGAAAAGAACCTTGGGAGTATCAGATTTCATTCGAGTGCCTTCACCCGCAGCCAATATAACCACATTTAGTATGGAATCGCCTGACATATCCATCTCCCCTGGCGTATTATATCATTTGGACAGTACTGCCCTGACCAGTTCCAAGTCCTTAGGTTTATCTACATCAATACCTATTTCGGGCGGCGCCACGTATGCTTTGCACTTCATGCCGGTTATCTTGCCTACATGCTCCTCAATTTCTGGAAGTCCAGCTATCCCAAGAAGGACCTTCAAAGCAAAGCCCAGGCCAAAATACAAACCCATCTTCACTGGGGATTTACGATACCCATAGAGGATATCAATTGTTTCCCATAGATTCTCGATACACCTTTCTTTAATGTAAAAAAGATTGCCCCCAGTATACTTGACTCCTTTGATCTTCACGTATGTTCGTTCAACACCTGGATATTTGCTAACGCAATCCTCTTCTGTAGACACTGGGTACACAAAATCTGCCCCTGAACTGATAGCTGCATCGAGAAAATCCTTCAGAATTTCCTCTGTCACAAGGGGAATGTCTGAACATACAACGAGAATGTGCTCGCTTTGGGTTTGAGATACCCCGATCTTTACGTTGGAAATCAGGTCTTCTCCAGGTTCTACAATTTTTATATTCTCATTCAAAAAATCTGATAGATGGTCTGCTGGACCCACCAAAATTATGTTTTGTATCTCTGGAACGTTCTTTAAAACTGAAAGAATGTAACTTAACATAGGCTTACCCAAGATATCGATATTAGCTTCAAACGCCTCATCGCTTTCTGTGGCCAGTCTCCCTGTATTGGGACTAGCAGCCAAAACTACAGCATCTATTTGCAATCAAGATTACCCCCTCGTTTTTAGAATTTTGACATCCACAATACCTATCTTATTAGGAACCAGTTCCAAAAACCTCTGCTTCACTGCCACGCCATGCTCAAACGAATCACAAATCCCATACACGGCCGATCCGCTACCCGTCATGCAAGCACCGTAAGCGCCTGCCAGAACTAGAGCATCTTTGATCACACATATCTCAGGATAGAAGTTGCCAACAGGCATCTCAAAATCGTTGAAAACCGCTTCACCCAACATTTCAGGATTCCCTTGCGAAAATGCATCCAGGGCCTTATCTATTTTATACCTTTTTTCGCCATAGGTAACATGCGTCTTATAATCACACGAGGGGTTCAAAATATCCCATTGGTTGTAAGCCCATCTGGTACCAACTGACAATTGGGGAAAGACTGTAACCAACCAAAAAGGCCCCCCTTTTACCTCCTCAACCTTTTCCCCTCTGCCTCGGCACAACGCAGCATTCCACAAAGATGGATTCGAGTTTGCTCCAAGGAAAAATGGTACGTCTGACCCGATCTCAGAAGCCATGTGAGTTAGATCGTCAATTGTTTTCCTCCCGCCACTGCATATTAGATCTCTCATGGCTAAGAGAACCGCTGCCGCGTCAGAACTGCCTCCTCCTAGGCCACTACCTACCGGAATACTTTTAGTTAAGCGAATCTCAAATCCATTTGTCCCATATGTTTCCTCGCCTATAAAGCGCTTAGCCGCCCTGTAAGCGAGATTGCAATCCTCGGGTACGTCCGGTAAGTCTGGGCAAATAACAGTGAGACCTTGGGAGGTTTCCTTTACTTCCACAACATCAAACAAATCAACGGCTACCATGAGCGTTTCTATCTCATGATAACCGTCTTGTCTTTTCCCAACGATACTTAGACCTAAATTTACCTTGGCAAAAGCGTTGTACTTCACCACTTTATCACCGTCTGTTTCTTAGAGAAAACACTGATTTATATGTACAACAATTTGCATTTTCTCGCATTGTCCATAATCCAAGTTATAGACGTTGTTCAGTCCAAAATCAAGTGTCTAAAGCGTCCGAGGAGCGAAAATGCAGCGAAGCAGTTTTGTAGATGATTTGGACCTGTTGCTATTAATGTTTTTAGTAGAATCATTTTGAGGTTAATATATCACGTATTGCTTCTATTTACCCTTGAAGCACTGGGAAAAGCCCTGGAATTTTTCATCAAAGTTTAGTTTTCAAACATGCGAGGCCTCGACGTACATCAAGACAGTCTTCTGTCGCCCATATTCAGTTGTCTGCGGGCACGTCTTGGGCATCATCTCCGAACTTAATCTCAACCGAATCAGTTAGTACGTCTACGTAACTCCACGTCGCAGTGCGGCCGTATTCATCATCTACCCTGACCGTAAAGATGCTTGGATACGTTCTTTCCAACACGCCCTCAGTTATTGAAATTCGTTTGCGACCTTCATTGGCCTTAACAGTAATTCGTTCTCCAATATGGCTGTCGAGTACTGTTCGAATATACTCTACCGAGTTTTTTTGAATTGGCAATCATTATCCCTCCCTTTTGCGTATCTCACCTACTTGCAATGCTTATCAGCTACTTGGGATGCTCCGTAAGCTTCCGGCTTGATTTTAGCCTCAAAACCACTCCCGACTATTTGAGAGACGAGATCCTTTATCAAAGTTTTCGTCTCACCGTTTCTGCCTACATCGAGATGGATCTCAATATTGAGATCGTTGTGATCAGTGTGGGATAGTTCGCCTGCGAGCTTGCTTGCAACATCCAAACTTAAGTAAGCTTCGTAAAAAATGCGTTGTTTCATGCTGGGCATCTTGTTGGCGTAGGAGCGAGTATAGTAATATCGTGCTCCTTTTCCAATGCGGTAAATCACAACTGCAGTCACAAAACACACTTGCTCTCTTGTCTGGGAATCGCTCCCGACTATCAACTTATACTGCGCTTCAGGGTTTTCTGAAACAAATGCGAGGATATCATCGAACATGCTCGAGAAACTCATCGTCCCCTTCGTGGGGCTGATGAAGTACAAGACAATTCCCCCTTCCACGCCTTCCACATAGGTAATATTAACATTTTTCGGCCATTTAATCAATTGTATAGTAAATTCCAATAATTAAATAGAAAGGCTATAGGGCAGAAGGCCTTTAGCAAGCACCACATAATCTTCTATGGATAAATTCTCAGGCCTTTTTGATAGATCTATTGAAGATATTTCTGAAATAGAAAGTAGTTTTTCTTTAGTTCCTACCACAGGCGACAATGTGTTGAGCAACGTCTTGCGCCTCTGAGAGAAGGCTCGCTTCGATATCTCATCTAAAACCAGTTCTTCTTCCTCTGTAAGGGGAAAATCATCAAATATTTCAATGCTCACCAGGCACGAATCCACTTCCGGCGCCGGTACAAATGCTCCTTTTGGAATTTTTCGCTCTATGGTCACTTTTCCCCGGTATTGACACCATAGAGATAACCTGCTGAAATCTCTAGAACCAGGGGGTTGTGCCATTCGCATACCCACTTCCTCTTGAACCACGAACGCTATTTTCTGCCACTCAGATCTGGGTATAAGGGCGGAGTAAAGAACTTCTGAAGTAACATAATAGGGAAGGTTACCACATAGAACCAGTGGTGATTCAGGATGTGATTCTCTAAGTGTTCGCCCTGAGAGATCTAACGCTAAAATATCGCCCCAGATCCACGTAAGATTTGTGAGAGAAGCTGTGACTTCCGCCACAGCTTCTCGAAGATCTGTATCTATCTCAACAGCATATACCCACGCAGCCCTTTCACATAACTCCTTGGTCAGAGTCCCTAGGCCGGCTCCTGCTTCAAGGGCTACCCATGAATGATCAGGTACCATAATCGAAGCAACATTTGCTAAAAGCACAGGGTCTAGCATAAAATGTTGCCCAAACCGTTTTTTCAATTTAACGCCATGTTCTCTCATTACTTGGCCGTAGGTCTTATCATCCATCAAGGCAATATATATACCTTTACTTTTCTGCGTCCCCAAGCCATAGCTTCCTCATGGGTATCGAAACAGACATCGACTCTGTTCCCTCTTATCGCTCCACCTACATCACCGGCTACTGCAAATCCATAACCTTCCACGTAAAGCCTTGTACCCAATGGTATGACCCTGGGATCTACAGAAATAACCCCCTTAGTTGCACGCATTCCTGTAGAAGTCCTTCCGCTTGCGTAAGCTCCGCAACATTTAGCGCATGGGCAATATGCAGTAGAAGTAGCTTCTAGGGCCCTTTCAAACCTAATGTTCTGTCCATCGCGAAACACCTCATGCCTTGCACCTACAAGCATTACGCACGAAACCGGGTCTTTTACCACTGTCCTTGATTTTTCAACCCGGGACACCTCTACACCATCTTCATACTTGACCTCATACAATATTTCTACAATCCCTGGAGCCCCTTGGCTGAATATTCGCGTAAGGCCAGCATCCATAGTAGCATCTGACCGTTTAGTAGTTTCATATGGAATTTGTTGACGTTCACGAACTTCGCCATAGGTAACCTTTACAACTTTGATAGTCCTGTCCGCTGAAATCTCTTCATCTAAAGCAGGATAAACTACATCATCTAGGTCGACCTTAATGTTGGCCTTTTGAAGGATTTTGGATACGCTTCTTTCAGCAACGAGGATGGGTAGAAGTTTGCCTCTCCAGTAGATAAATACGGGTTTTCCGCGTTCAATAGTGATGTCCATGTCATCCGAAACTTCGGTGTCTAACGAAGGAAAAACTAAGTCACCTGAATCCAGCGATAAGTTAACCGCCTGGAGTACATCTCCAACTGTAGCCGCTTTCGTCGATATTGTAATCTTTCTATCCCACGCATATACGTTTACTTTGCTAGCCCCATTAAAATACAAAATGCCTATCACAGTCGCGGTCAAGCAAACTGTTAGGGTTACAAAAACAACTAGCGGTCGCTTGCTGTTTTCAACTTTACCTTGACGATAAAGGTTAGTATGCAAGACGGCACCTCCTAATTTAGGAAATTCGACGGCCATCAGATAATACCTTCTTTAGTACAAGCATCCTCCGGCACTTAGTTAGTTTGATCTAGCCATCAATCCTCCATTACAAAGGTTTCCTACTCACTCCAACGAACATAAACTCTACCACATTTCGGCCTCGATGCCAAATGCCTGTATCCCATTTCGGAAAGTAATATTGCTGATTTCAGCAAAGTCCCTGTTTAGCACCGTTGAAATAGTATTTACCACTTCAACTATGAAGGAAGGCTCGTTTCTCTTACCTCGTTTTCCCTGTGGAGGCAAATACGGACAATCTGTTTCCACTAACAACCTATCTGAGGGGATGTATTGCAACAGATCTCTCAGATAGTTGTTGCGAGGATAAGTAACAGGGCCACCGATTCCGATGTACCCGCCAAGGTCCAAGCATTTTCGCGCATAGGATATATCCTGAGAGAAACAATGGAATATTAAAGGCACATCCATGTTCTCAGATTGGACGATTGAAAGAACGTCTTGGTGAGCATCTCTTTGGTGAATTACGACTGGCAACTTTAGTTTCCTAGCGAGGTCCAGCCCAATTCGAAAACATTCTACCTGGGCATCCCTGGGCGATAAATCGCGAAAATAGTCCAGACCGATTTCGCCTATGGCTTTTACCCGATCTGATGATCTAGCTAATTCCTGGATGCGCTTCCATCGTTGTATTAGGCTATGCTCGCAGTCGTCTCTTACAGCATCATGGGGGTGAATTCCTACTGCACAGTATGTGCCTATATTTTCAGCAAACGCTGCAGCTTTAGACGATGACTCTTCATCGAATCCTATTTCCATAAACACAACGCGAGCAGCCTGCGCCCTTTCCAAGACATCTTCTCTGTCATGGTCAAACGCTGAACTTGTCACATGTGCATGGGTATCAAATATCCTGTAATCGGCCTCGCTCGTTTCACCGTTTTCTAAATTCATATCTCTTTCAGGTTGAGATGAAAACCTCAACATTAACCTCCTAAGCCGTTTTCCTACTGCAGTTACGGTAACGCAGTAGAATAATAAAGCCAACTCTCTGAATAGTAGGTGTTGGCTCCCATTACACACTAACATTTAATTCTAGAAAATCAAGTTCACATTTTTCTCCAACTTTATGATTATTCTGCATATAGCATAGATATATGACTTGACTCTTTCTGGCATACCTGGTATCTTTTTATTGACCCATTTGTCGAGATTTAGTGATTTACCTGAGAAAAGAGGTGAGCCGAAATGATGAAATCCACGGGCGTCGTGCGGAAAGTAGACGAGCTCGGAAGAGTTGTAATTCCAATAGAACTGAGACGCACTCTCGACATCAGCGAAAAAGATTCTTTGGAAATATACGTAGATGGCGAGAGCATTATATTGAAAAAATATGAACCCGCTTGCATATTCTGTGGAAACGCAGCAGACGTAGAAATATTCAAGGGCAAAAAAGTTTGCAAACTTTGCCTAGCTGAACTAGCAGAATTAAAGTAGCCAAGACATGCATTACACCTTCACCTCTTGCTCCGTTGACCACTGGACATCTTGGTAAAAGGTGTAAAGGTACAGATAGAAACTACCGAAACAGCACGACCAAATTCTCATACTGCCAACGGTGATGGGTTTCAATTATTGCTTTTCACCGTTGGCATTTTCCTTGCGCAAGTACGCTACAATTACCCATTCCCCTTTGATTTCGCCATCTTTCAATTCCTGGTGCACCTCTTCTACAGGTCCTACGATTACGCTCTCATATATTTTTGTCATCTCGTGGCACAGACTTACCTGAATTTTTGGGAATATTTCCATAAGGTCTTTGAGGGAATCAAGCAGCCTGTAAGGTGACTCGAAAAACACAGCCGGCACTTGTGGCTGTATCCATTTGGCGAAAAATTCTATACGCTTTCGAGATTTTCTTGGAGGGAAACCTCCAAACACAAATTGAGGCGAGTAAAAACCTGAAATCGCAAGGGCCGTAGTGATAGCAGAAGGGCCTGGAATGGCGGTAACAACGAAACCTTGTATTCTAGCTGCACTCACTAGATAAGCCCCTGGATCTGAAATCACAGGCATCCCTGCGTCTGACACCAATGCGACCGATTGCCCCTCGGCAAGACAGTGCAATACCTTCTCGGTGCGCTGCCTTTCCACGTGCTCATGCAGGGACATTAGAGGCTTTTTTATATCGTAATAATTGAGAAGTTTGGACGTTCGTCTGGTATCTTCGCACACTATGAGGTCTACTTCGCCCAAAACCTCTATCAGCCTAAAGGACGCGTCTTTTAAATTCCCTATGGGTGTTCCGCACACATACAAAATTCCCGGTTGGGTCTTTTCGCTACTATGTTTCGACATTCTTCACGTCAACTTCTTCCTCGGGAAACTCGTCTGTAGTACCATCTTCAAATTCCACAATGATGGTGCCCTTTTGCTCATCGCGAGAAACCACTTTTCCTTCGCCTTCAGGCGTGATAACATAACTACCGATTTCCAAGGCCAAGGTTGGACCTTCTTCGACAGCAACCTCTTCTGCTTCAAATCTAAGGCAACACAAAAGCCGCCCACATATTCCCGATATTTTGCTCGGATTAAGAGATAGGTTCTGTTCTTTGGCTAGTTTTATGGAAATTGGCTCGAATTCGTAAAGGAAGCTGCTGCAACACAACTCCCTACCGCATGGACCAAAACCGCCTATCAGTTTGGCCTCGTCTCTCACGCCAATCTGTCTAAGCTCAACCCTGGTCTTTAAGGTAGACGCCAGGTCTTTCACCAGTTCCCTAAAGTCAACCCTGGCGTCGGCAGTGAAATAAATGGTCACACGCGAACCGTCAAAGGCATATTCTGCATCTACGAGATGCATGTCTAAGCCATGCTCTTTTATTTTCTTTTCGGTAATCTCAATGGCTTCCTTAGCCTTATCTCGGTTTTGCTGTTCTCGAAGGATATCTTGTTCTCTCGCCACCCGCAGGACCTTTTTTAACGGCGAAACTAATTTTTCCTCGGGTACTTCTTTCACCTCAGTGACCACCGTACCCATTTCTGTACCTTTAACAGTCTCAACAATAACCTTATCCCCCAGTTTTAGGGACAATTCGCACGGGTCAAAGTAGTACACCTTGCCCTTTTCTTTAAATCGTATTCCTACTACCAATGGCATAATTATTTCCCTTTCTACTATAGATACACTTAAATACACTTAAATTTGATAGTTCAAAATGCGTTTTAGGTTCAAAAATAACGCACAAAACGCTAAAAATGGGTTTGTGTTGGCGCTTAATCGCTCCCTAGTGCGAATTACAGTGTTTAGCCCTTCAATGCTACTGGCCAAAAGGTGCCTGTCTTCACACACGCCAGGAGAAAAGCCAGAAGTATCTGCTCCTGTGTTACCTGTTTCAGCTTGGCTGAATAACTCCTGCGCAAAGCATATCTCCAGAGTAGACAGCACCTTGCCTTTCTCATCTGCACTTTGTTTTGAATATCTCAAAGCCAATTCTACTGGTGAAGATGTGCGTATCTCATCTAAAATGCTTCGGTTAGATAGCACGTCTTTCCCATCGTCAGTTGTAAACCATAATGCTCTTTCAATGCTACCGTTGGAAAAAGCGGAAATCAATAAACTGTCTTCCTTTGAGACGCCGTGTTCCTCCTCTAAAAACTGTGCTATTACATGTGCAGGCAATGGACTGAACGGAATCACCTGACATCTGGAGACTATTGTGCTAGGAATCATCAGATCGTTGGACGTGATCAAAATGAAAGTTATGTAAGAAGGAGGCTCTTCTAACAATTTCAGCAGCGCGTTAGCAGCCTCCGGAGTCATGTTTTCAGCTTCATTTATGATAAAAACTTTTCTTTCGGATAGGTATGGTCTAGTTAGGGATTCCTTCAACATTTCGTGGGAACTTTTTATTTTAATGCTGGCGCCTTCTTTTTCAAAGATGAACAAATCTGGGTGATTGTTTAAGCTGATGGCGCGACAAGATGGGCATGCGCCACATGATAGGCTAAACGCTGTATCAGTTCGCATCGGCGCCAAATCTGCAAGTGTGCCTTTCTCGTCTCCAATGCATAAGATGGCCTTGGAAAACTCAAGGGCACACTCCTCTATACCGCAGCCCTTCGGACCTTTGAAAAGATAGGCATGCGCTATTCTACCAGACGCTATTATTGAATTTAATATTTTAATGGCAACTTCTTGCCCAACTGCTAAACTTTTCATAAATCACCTAAGCCGCCGCAAGATTTTAACGGTTCTTGTAAGGAAGCGCCAATCAGACCTTCCCTTATGGCTATTCGTTACCCTTCCCAGTACGTCTATATATTTTCTAGACATCCATAATAATATACAACCGTAGGCGCTCCATCATAATTGCATACGTTTCTACTCAAGTCGATATATATTAACATTCAAACCTTTATAAATTTCTCTACAGGCAGGATGAAAATGGTAGCCCCGCCTACTACTACTTCAACAGGATACGGGACGTAAGTTTCCCCTGGTCCCATAGGAGTAATGGGCGTAACTAACTGCTCCCGCGCACAACAGGTTTTCTTCACAATCTCTAAGACCTCATCAGTTTTCTCATCTTCTACTCCAATAAGGATGGTAGAGTTTCCTTCACGCAAAAACCCACCTGTAGACGCCAATTTAGTGGCGCTGTAGCCAGATCTAACCAATCCATCCATAAGCCTTGGCACATCTTTATCCTGGACAACTGCAATTATGAGTTTCATAGAGCTTACCTCCCATCTGAATCACATACAACTATTCAAATCATAGCCTTTCTTAGATAAAATGTTGCTCACTTCTTTCCACACCTGTGATTCAACCTCTGACACATCTGCTCCTGCGTCAATAATCACAGCTCGATGCGGAAAGCGTTTTGCTAACTCGCGATAACCTTCCCTAACCTTTTGATGGTAGTCTTCGCTCCGGGATTCGATTTTGTCCTTTTTCTTCCCCTCGAATCTTTTTTCTATAATAAGAGGCGCAGTTATATCAAAAATCAGCGTCAGATCTGGTTCTAAGCCCCCGGTGGCTATGTCGTTTACCTGTTCGATGGATGACAAGGAAACTCCTCCCGCATACCCTTGGTAGACCCACGTAGAATCAGAGTACCGCTCGGTTATTACAACACAACCTCTATCCAGCGCCGGTTGTATAACCTCAGTCACAAGTTCTGCCCGGGCTGCCGCATACAAAAACACCTCTGATAGAATAGTCCTGTCAGGACTTTCCACAGCAAGCAATAAATCTCTCACCTTCTCACCAAAAGGAGTGCCACCAGGCTCCCTAGTCACCACAATATCCAATCCTCGACCTTCCAGCCTGTTAACCAATCGAGCGATCTGCGTGGACTTGCCCGAACAATCACAACCCTCAAAACTTATAAAGACCCCCGGCTCACAACCTTCTCCAATCCCTGACACGCCATTTTCCCCTCCTCCATCGCTCAACACAATAATACCCTATAATTCGAAGCATGGGGACGGTTCTCATGCTTCTTTC
>DGFF01000053.1 GCA_002391545.1 Candidatus Fermentithermobacillaceae bacterium UBA3907
AGATGTGTATAAGAGACAGCTCTAATTCACCGGCGTGGTCTACTACAAATAGACTAGCGTGGCTGGGTCTACGCGATGGACTGGGTCAGGTATTCGTACTAGCTGAAGGAAAACCTATCCAGGTCACCTCCATAAAAACCGGCGTGATCTCATTTCAATGGGCACCGGACGGTGAAGGGATTTACTTCATCGCCCCTGATCTTAAATGTCAAGAAGCGCTTGAAAAGCGCAAAGAACTCTATGGCGACTTTAGCTATGCAGAGAGGGATCGCACTTGGAATTCTTTATATTTTACGAAAATAGGGCCGGATGAAGATCTCATAAAAACCAACTCAACCCCTAAAGATCTCAGACCACAGGACCAAGAACCTGAAAGAAAACTCCTTGGCGACGAAAAGCACCACGTCCTCGGGTTCGCAGTGTCTCCAGATAGCACGAGTATAGCCACAATAGCTGCTCCAGGCTCAGATGTAGAAGCGAAAGAAGATGCGAAAGTGTATCTTTTCGACATGGCCACTTCCGAACTAAAGGAACTACCTGTGCCTAAACCGCTCGATAATTCGGGCATGGTGCTTTTTTCGCCTGATGGGAACAAAATTTGCTACGGGAAGCCCATAAACGAAGGCAAGTGGTTAAACGTTACGACTCTGGAGATCTTAGATCTAAGAAGCGGCGACGTATCCAGGCCCCTTATTGACCTAGATGAATGCACCTTCCCTGTTCGCTGGTCAGACAAAGGTTTGGTGTTTACTATTCAGCGCAGAACTGACTATTACGTATACATGATGGACAATGAAGGAAAGGTAGTTCCTCTTCTAGATAAGCCAGGCACCGTTTCACTTTCAGCAGCGGTTACTCAAAAGGGAGATAGCTTGGCGACTCTTACGGCAACTAGAGATAAGCCTTTTGAAATATACCTGAATGGTAAGGCAGTCACCAACCAAACCCGGTACTATGACTCAAAAACATTGAGCCACAAAGAAGTAGTAACTTGGCAAAGTAAAGACGGTACCGAGATAGAAGGCATACTCATAACACCTCCTGATTTGGATGAGAAAAAGACGCATCCGCTTCTCGTCGTGGTCCATGGAGGACCTACTTGGGCTGCTTTCCCTACACCTACTTCTAACCTTTACTACCCCTATGAACAGTTCGTAGAACGTGGATTCATCCTCCTAGACGTAAACTACCGAGGCAGCTCAGGCTACGGTGACAGTTTCCGCAAACTAAACTACAGAAATCTAGGAATTGGCGACTACGAGGACGTGATTTCAGGCGTAGACATGCTCGTGGAAAAGGGATTGGCCGACCGAGAACGCGTTGGGATAATGGGATGGAGCCAAGGCGGATACATATCTGCCATGTGCGCTACCTATAGCACGAGGTTTAAGGCAGTCTCAGTAGGAGCAGGCATAAGCAATTGGTATACCTACTATGTAAACACCGATATTACCCCTTTCACCAGGCATTACTTGGGCGATACCCCCTGGAACGATCCTGAAATTTATGCCAAGACTTCGCCGATCACCTATATACGTAAAGCCAGCACGCCTACTTTGATCCAGCATGGCGACCAAGACCCGAGAGTCCCATATCCGAACGCCAAGGAGCTTTATAGGGGGCTCAAAGACAAAGGCGTACCTGTAGAATTAGTTACTTTCAAAGGAATGGGGCATAACCCTAAGAAACCCGGCTTCCACCGCGCAATAATGAAGCAGAATTTCGCATGGTTCTGCCACTATCTATTAGGTGAATAGAAACATTCGAAGCAAAGAAGCAAGCGAAGCAAAGGGGACGGGGGTTTCCGCTTCACTTCCGCTTCACTGCTTCCTCGCTTCTGCTCCACTTGTGCTTCAACTTTTCTTCAGCGAACCAGAACAACGGGCCAAAGGAGAGGGGACGGTTCTCGCGCTTCCTTCCACTACCGAAAGAAGCGCGAGAACCGTCCCCATGCTCCCTTACTCATTTCCCATTTCTAACTGTAACGCTATCATCCGAATTGCTTCTTCCTCTATAATCTCTCTTATCCAAGCGATGCTCGGCTCTTCTTTCAAACTTTCAGCCGCAGCAACAGATTTATCGGCATAAACGTCAAACTCCATCTGTTTTTCTCGAAGAAGTTCCATGATGCGTTCATCTACCGTACCTACGCATAAGAGTCTGTGAACTTGTACGTCTCGGACCTGTCCCATCCTGTAGGCACGTGAGATCGCTTGGGTTTCAAGGGACGGCTTTATCTGTGGTTCGCAGAATATCACCATGCTGGCAGCTTGGATATTGAGTCCAACCCCACCTGCCTGCACTTGAGCTACAAGCACTTTTCCGCTTTCCGCCTCTGCAAACTCATCGATTAGTCGCTGCCTATTAGACGGAGAAACAGCACCGGTAATCGGCCCCAAAGCACGGTCCCCAAGGACCTGACACACCTTTTCGAGTGTATCGCGGAAAAAAGAGAACACGATAACTTTGCGGCCTTCGTCACGGGCTTGATCGCATAGTTCCAATAAGCGTCTAGCTTTGCTCGAGTACGCTACATGAACATCCCAAGACACCCGCCGCATAGCCATAAAGTTCTTGGATTTTACAGCCATGTAATAGGAATCAAACTCCACGCTGTTTAGTTCTAACCAGTCCTCGTTCTCGATCAGATCAGGTAGTTCATCTAGAACATCGTCACGAACTCGCCGCAAGTACACAGGTGCAATCTCGTTTCTAAATCTCTGGGTGGCAACTATAGACCTTATAGTAGACAGTTCCCTAGCTATATCAGGGCGGAGGCACCTTATAAGAAAGCACATCTCGTCGACTCTGTTTTCTAGGGGAGTACCTGTCATATAAAGGATGCGGTCGGTCTTTCTTGAGCAAGCCATCAGCGCTCGAGTGTGCTGGGCTTGTGGGTTTTTCACCAGGTGCGCTTCGTCTACAACTATCATGCCGATGTTGAAATTTAGTCTATTAGCCAGTTTTGACAGACTTTCGTAATTGGTTATGCCGACGCCTCCTTTTGCTTTCCATTGTTCAAATTCGAATTCCTTGTCCAGACCGTGAATTATTATGGAAGACATATGCGTATGCTTTTCAGTTTCGCGTTGCCAGTTTACTAGGACGCTTGCAGGACATACGACGAGAAAATGTGTTTCCCCTTTTGCTTTTAAATGAGCAATCGCAGCCAAGGCTTGGATTGTCTTGCCTAATCCCATTTCATCTCCAAGGAGGACCTTTTCTTGTCGAAGTATATATTTAACCCCAAAAATCTGATACCTGCGAAGACTAGTTTTCATGTAGGTAAGATCAAGAGGGTAAATCTCAACTTTTTCTACCAACTCCGCGGGCAATCCACCTGCTGTCTCTTATACACATCT
>DGFF01000081.1:0-316 GCA_002391545.1 Candidatus Fermentithermobacillaceae bacterium UBA3907
AGATGTGTATAAGAGACAGGTCACAGGTTGGTCGTATGGCGGATTTATGACCAGCTGGATTGTAACCCAAACAAATAGGTTTAAGGCTGCGATTGCAGGAGCCATAATTTCAGATAGATATAGCATGTATGGGACAACTGATATCCCACTGTTTATGGAGCACCATTGTGGAGGTTTTCCTTGGCAGATCAGAGACAAATATTTTGAAAGATCTGCCATAGCATATGTGGAGAACGTTGAAACCCCTATTATGTTTATACACGGCGAAGGGGACTTACGATGCCCTATTTCCCAGTCTGAAGAGTTCTATTTGTCT